>CAXMPS010000382.1:0-2622 GCA_964194995.1 uncultured Gammaproteobacteria bacterium
ATGGGTCGTGCATTGATGGCCGAGCCGTCGGTGCTTCTCCTCGACGAGCCGTCGGCCGGTCTCTCACCCGCTCTTCAGGATCAGGTCTTCATCCGCACCAGGCAGATCAACCGTTCCGGGGTGGGTGTGATCATGGTGGAGCAAAACGCCCGTCGCTGTCTCCAGATATGTGATCGTGGGTATGTGCTTGATCAGGGCACCAACGCATACACCAGCACTGGCGAGGAGTTGCTGCACGACCCGAAGGTCATCGAGCTCTACCTGGGAACCCTGGCCAAGGTCGACTGACCGCTCGACCTTCTTACTGCGGGCGCGGCGCGGGCTCCAAAGGGACATACCGGGCCACGCCGTCATCAGCGTCCTTCACACCGTGTTGGCATTGCGCCACTGACTGGAAGGCGGGGATCAACTCGGGGTCTCCGTAGGTCGCCAACTCCGGTTTGGGAAGGTCGATGACCTTTTCGAAGGCGAGGAAGATGATCGGGACAATCTCGTTGTAGGTCGGATCATTGCTCGCGTAAACGGCTAGGACTTCGGCCTCGGTGTCGTCGATTGTTACTTCTGCGCCTTCCAAGCCTTTCTCGATTTCGGAAGCGAAGAATCGCTGATACCGCAGATTGGGAAGAGCACGCAACTTCTGCTTCAGAACGACGATGGTCTCCCGGGTCTCATCGATGGCTGACATGTAGAGGTCGAGTCGGAGTTCAGGATCGGGCTCTCGGAAGGACTGGTACGACATCTCGTTCATGACAGCGCCGACGCCAAGTTGCCATTGCCACATGATCGGGCAGATGTCGTATGCGGCTTCGACGAGACCCTGGTTCAAGGCGATTTCGGTGTCGTCGTCCGAGGTGCAGGCCGCGACGACCAGAAGGAGGGCCAGCGCCGAGGAGAACCTTCTCACCCGCCAAGTATGCCCTATGCCAACAGAAATGGGGCCGGCGGTGCCGACCCCATTTCGCGTACTAGTAGGGATTTCTTACGAAGCGAACACGTAGACGTCGAGGTCGGTGTTCGGGGTGTCGCCACCGTCATAGGTAGCGATCCTGAAGCTAGCCGCGGCCGGCTCACCGGCATCGACGAACTCGTAGGGGCCACCCTGACCGTCGTAGTCAACGTCCTCATTGCCGCTGAGCAGATCCGCGCAGGCTGCAAAGTCGGTGCACTTGACACCGTCCTTGGTCACGCCGTTGATCTCGGCTGCAACTAGGAGAGGATCATCGGATCCGGCAGCAATAGCCGCCAATGCCACGATGATGATCGCGTCGTACGTCTCAGCGCCGTAGGCGAATATGTTGTTAACGCCACCTTCGTACGCCGCGTCGAGACGATCCGTGAAGTCGGTGATGGAGCTCAGATCGACCGAAGGCTCTGTGCCCTTCATCCCGGCGATGATCCCCGGGTCGGCCAACTCTGCGCCGATACCACCAATGTTGCCGTCAACACCCCACACGTTCTTGTCCGAGAGTGGGCCAATGCCCCGCTCGTGCATCGTGGTGAGGATGTTTGCCGACTCGGCGAAGCCGATCACAACGATCGCGTCGGGATCGGCAGCCACCATGGCGTCGACCTCGGCGTCGAAGTTCTCGGTGTCAACCGCGTACGCCGTAAACGGATCAACGGTTCCACCAGCAGCTTCGAAGTTCTCCTTGAAGGCGTCTGCCAGACCCTGCCCGTATGACTCCTGCCTATACAGAACGGCGACGGTCTCGTTACCTTCGCCAGCTACCTGATCCGCAAGGACCTTGCCCTGGAGCAGGTCGGACGGAGCGGTACGGAAGTACAAGCCGTTGTCGTCATATGTGGTGAAGTCAGGCGAGGTGTTCGCCGGGGAGAAGTGGATGATGTTGTTGGTCGTGATCTTGTCGATGACCAGCTTGGAGACAGCCGATGAGGCCGCACCCATGATCGCGTCGACGTTCAAAGCAATCAACCTGTCCACTTCTGGGTTGGCAATGTCCTGGTTTGTGTCACCAGAGTCGCCTTCTTCGAGCACGACATCAGCTCCGAGGACGCCGCCAGCGGCGTTGATGTCCTCGACAGCGAGACGGGCTCCAGCAACTTCTGGGGGTCCGAGAAAGGCCAAGTCACCAGTCACAGGGAGAAGAGTTCCGATCGTCAGAACCCCGTCCATTGAGGCCGAGCCTCCTTCGGCTGCCTCAGCCGCTGTGGTTTCTGTGGCTGCCTCAGCCGCCGTGGTTTCTGTGGCTGCTTCAGTGGTTTCTGCGCCTGCCTCAGCCGCAGTGGTGGTTGTGTCACCGCTGTCATCGTCGCCGCAAGCTGCGGCCACCATGGCGAGAACGGCGATCAGACCCACCAACCGCAACCAATTCTTGTTTCGCATGTAGCTTTTTCCTCCTGTTTATACGCTTGCCCGTGGGGCAAGTGCCTGAACGATAGACCGACCCCATGCCAATAGTCCACAGAAAGCGCCAACAGTCCGCCCGCCATGCCAGTCGGAGAGCGATCTGATGAAGCGCGCCGTAGAGATTGTGGTCGTCGGAGCAGGAATAGTTGGGGCATCCATCGGCTACCAATTGGCACGCCACGAGGCGGGCACAGTCGTGGTTCTGGACAAGGCCCGATCACCCGGCGAAGGGTCGACAGGGGCGTCGTCGTCGA
>CAXMPS010000383.1:0-1999 GCA_964194995.1 uncultured Gammaproteobacteria bacterium
CGGAACTGCTGCCTTCGGGGGATCTGGTTTGTGCCCAGACGCTGGTGATCCATGACGGTGGGCCACTCGCGTCTTGGTTGTACTCAACGATGTCTTCGATGGTCTTACCCTCGTCGAGCCTGCCGAAAAAGAACCAGAGTCCTTGCGAAGTCTCGTTGTGAGTGACGAGCTCGACTTCCCCGGCTGATAGCTCGCTGGGCCCCTCATAGGTGCACTGCTCGCCGTCAAAGGACCCGTGAAGAACGCGGGACTCGCTGCCGGCAACGTTGCTGCCGTCGTCGGCGATGAAGGCGAATGCAACCGCGCCGGCGATGATCACGAGAGCCGCCGCCGCGGCGCCGATCAGTAGACCTCGGCGGTTGCGCGAGTCTCGAGGTTGGGGGGTGAGTTGATGAATCTCAGAGTCGGTCATGGTCTTGTCTCTCCTCTGCTCGGCGCTGAGAGTGAATTGACGTGACGTTTCTGTGTCCTCGTAGAGACGGCTCGGATCGGGAACAGGGTTCACCCTCTCCAGCCGCTCGAGGAGGTTGTCTCGTCGAGTCACTTCATCCCTCCTTTTCTTCTCAGCAGAGAGACCGGCGATCGTTGTTTGGTTTCGATGTGTTCCAACTCGTTGGCGAGGCGTCTACGGGCCCTCGAGATGCGTTGATCCACGGCAGCTTCGGAGATACCGAGCAGTTCACCGATGGACCGGTGCGGCAGCTTCTCCCATGTAGCGAGCTTCAGGATCTCCCGGTCCGTCGGGCGCAACGTGTCCAGGGCGCGGAGCAGAATCTGGTCCTCCGCGGACCTGACCACTTGCAGCTCTGGGGTTTCGGGAGCGGGTGACCCAAGGCCTACGAGGCGTCGGTTGAGCCGTAGCGCCCGTCGCCCGGCTCGCCAATGATTGGACAAGACCTTGTGGGCGACACCGTAGAGCCACCCGACAGCTCGGTCGCCTTTGGGGATCTGGTCGAGGCGGCGCCACGCCACGGTGAACACGTCCGCAGCAGCGTCTTCGGCGTCGGATCGTGGGATTCGCCTGATGAAGTACGCAAGGATCTCTCGGTGATGATCCCGGTACAGCGAGTCGAATCGGCTATCGACTCCGCTACCCGTTCCCACGGCAGGCTCTGCCATGACCCTCTCACTCCATGACGATGCTTCTAACAGTATTCATGTCCGGCTCGACGCTGACCTGACACCCACATATCCGAGTCAGGAATCGACGGTGCCGGACATGAGAAGGGTGCCGGCGACAAGCCGGCACAGCAGAGAGACCGCACCCGGAGAGGGCCCACCAAAAGGGTCGTCTCCGGGTGCTTTCATCACAGAACGGCACCGGCAAACAGGTAGCGCATATCGCAGGCAATATGCGCTACGTCCGGCAGGGGCGAGGAGCTTCCTATGTCTCCATGCATCAACCGCATACCGTGCCTGGCGACGACCCCGTCACGGTCACCCCTGCTCGACGGTATCAGCGTTACCGAGACCGCGCATCCACCATCCAATCACCGCGAGCCACGACATGATGACGGCAACGAAAACCCGTTGTGCGACGCCGGTCACCTCTTCGGGTAGGAAGAAGAACAGCAAGAACGTGACAAGCAACCCGAGTGCGAACCACAACGCTGCAGCCGCCAGACCCTGCCAACGGGCATCGCGGGCGAAGACACCCCGGAGCATGAACGCACCGACGATGATTGTGAAGAAAAGCATGAGACCCGACAGGTCATGAATCGTCTCCTCGGCCTGGTGATCGGCTTCAAGAAGACCGGAGACAATGTGATGGAGGCCGCCATAGTTCAAGAAGCCAAGACCAGCCAACGCCATGAGAACGATCGAGGTCGCCACACGCTTGCCTGGCGCTAATGATCGTCGGAGTCCGAGAGCTAACGCCAGGGTGCCCACCCCGACCACGAGAAACGCCAAGATCAACAACCATCCGAACCGGCCGAGCCCATATTTAGTGATATCGATCTCGATTAGGTCCAGGTCAGTCTGGATGAAATGCAACACG
>CAXMPS010000384.1:0-1505 GCA_964194995.1 uncultured Gammaproteobacteria bacterium
CCTGCCTGTTGGCTCTTCCCGTTGGTGGGCGGGTGCGGAAGTGGGGGCAGAGATGCCCCCTTGCGAGGGACACCTCAGACGTTCCCGCCGGAGCCGCGGTCTGCGGTGAGCGGTTCGCTTCGATGCCTCGCCGCGGTGAGCCATGTCTCAGGCGGCGAGCAGAACGGGCTTCAGCAGCAGGATCGAGTGAATGGTGAATGGTCGCCCCGGCCTGCCGTTACCGACCATCCTGCTACTCGGGGTATTTGGGCGGCAGTTGAGTCGCCGCTCTAACCGGGGTCATCAACCGGGTGGCCAACCGGCAATTCGGGGGACTTCTCATATGTGTCCCGGGCCGTTCTTCTGCCAAGCCGCTAGCGGTGCCGGGATTTTGTGTGGACAGAGGCGGCGACCGGGACCCCCAACCAGGGCTGATCATGGATTCCGCGTTGTACGCGCATGATCGATCAGCCATGAGCAGGACCTCCACGGTTCATGAGATCGCCTGATGATTGTGACGGCACCTCGGCTCGGCTCCTTCGGTCGGGGTGCTGTGGACGGTTAGGTGGGGGCGCGGTCTGGCCATGCGGTTCGGTGTGGCCTTCGAGGAACCGTTCGAGTTCTGTGACTCGGATGAGTGTGCGGCGGCCGATCTTGACCTTGGCGATGTCGCCGACGGCGAGAAGCCGCCACAGCATCGATTCGGAGATCCCGATCATTGCCGCGGCTTCGGGGACAGTAACGGCGAGTTTCATCGTGTCGCCTCGATGCAGGCATCGAGAAACTCGGCGTAGCGCATCCGCCTTTCACCGGTCGGCTCATTGCGACCCTTCTCCCAAAGCCCAACCATTTGACCCGTCACACCAACGATCGCACCAACCCCGGCCTGTGTCAGACGAACGCTTCGACGAATGTCCCGGCGATCGTCCGGAGGAGGCAACTCAATGGGTTGGGAAGCTGCGATGGCTGTGACTGTGGCTCTGGTGATCGTCACTTTCCCTCTCTACGTCAGATCTTTTGGTATGGTCTTTTCAAAACCCTAGGAGTTCAGGAACCCCCCTGAAGGTATGTGGAACCCCCTATGACGCACGAGACTGCCAACCTTGAAGCCGCACTCCTCGATTACCGAGACGAGCCAGAAGAGAGGCCGCTGAGCGACCATGAGCGAGAGTGGCTAATCGACAGCCGTCTGGCCGCCCAATACGCCCAGGGCGAGTCCAGCATCTCAGATATCTCGGGCCATCTCGACACCTTCCGCTGGCACTCCCCAGACCAGTTCACGAAGAGTCCCGCTGTCTTTTTTAATGATACGGCGACCACCGAGATCTACACGGAGATCGCGGCCATCAACGCGGATCGTACGCCCGCCGTCATCGGATTTCGCACAGATGTTCTCGACGATCGAATGATCGAGTTCGATGACATCAAGACGTGGGTGGAGACAGCCGCCGAAAAGGATGGACCACCCACCGGTCTTGTGACCATCCCGGTTGACTCCGAGCGAATCCCACAGTCACCAGAAGAAG
>CAXMPS010000385.1:0-2126 GCA_964194995.1 uncultured Gammaproteobacteria bacterium
CTATGTCGGCGGCGGCTGTCGTGCCTGACGAGGCTGCGGTTGCCTCGATGAAAAAGGCTGGACGGACAGGTGCCGGCTGGCGCAGCATGATCGAAGCAGCATCACGCCCCGCTCACATCTATGCGAACAAGACGGCATCCACTGCGCCCACGGGCACTGTCAAAGAGTTGACAACGCCATCAGGACACGCCGTCTCTTTGGCTCTCCACGACCACAGCGAACCAACAACACTGCCCCGGTACCTGTCGACGATCAGCGAGGCGGTCACCTGCTTTGGGTTTGTCCCAAAAGAAGCCGACAACCTTTTCAGACAGGCCGCCCAGTCGGTTGCAGATGGTGATCTATCTGCCGCTGAGGCAGTCGTTGGATTCTTCGAAAGCGTAGCCGCTCATAGAGAACAGCTAGCGCTACCTAGCGGCGTTCCCCCAGCCGAGGTCTGGGCCGATGTTGAAGGCACGATGGATGGTCGTCTCGTACGAATTACGAGTTGGGCAACTGGGCCATTGGTTTCAAACTCCAACATTCTGGCCGCCGCAGTTAATGGTGTTGCCAGCCGACGAATCGACGAACCGGGCGTACACACAGCGGAAGCCCTCAACACCGAAACGTTGCTATCCCTCGTAGCCGACGAAAACAGCACAGACATGAACACACTCATCGACCAACGAATAACACCGCTCGTCTAGACGTCCCGCCCATAACCGGCATTAGGTACGGTCCGTGACACCCGACTAGGCGTACATAAGTGCCGCTGTGTGCGGTGGTTGGGGGCGGTTATGCGTCAGCCGGGTAGGTGTTTCGCCGCTCGGGCCAGGTTCTGGAGCTTGGCCAAGGCGGTGTGCCGGTCGAGCATCCCTAGGCCGCAATCGGGTGCGGCGGTGAGCCTGTCGGCGTCGATGTGGTCGAGTGCTGCTGTGAGCCGGTGGCTGATCTCATCCTCGGTCTCAATCCGTGTTCTGGCGATGGCGATGAGGCCCAAGATCACTTGCGTTTTCTCGAAGCGCTCCAGCAGCGCGAGGTCGTTGTTGCGATGGGCGTCCTCCAGAGAGACAGCGTCCACCGCTGCTTCGTCCAGGGCCGGAGCCAACTCGAAGTAGGAGTCAGAGTCCGCCTTGAGCACGTCCTCATTGGGCTCGTCAACCGTCCTCGGGTAGCCGCAACAGAGATGGACGATTCGGGTCACCTGCTTCGGTAAGTCCCGGAAACAGCGTTCGAGGTTGTCGATGCCGTAGGCGAGTGCCCCGGCTGGGTTGCGGGCGAAGACCGGCTCGTCGACCTGAATGTGCTGGCAACCAGCGTCAGCCAGCGCCAGGATCTCGATATTGATGGCGTCGGCCAGATCCCCATTCAGAGCGTGGTCCTCTCCGTAGTATTCGTCGGCGACCGTGTCGGCGATGGTCATTGGACCGGGAACGGTGATCTTGACCGGCCGGGTCGAATACGACTGAGCGATCTGGTAGTCGAAGGCCAAGAAGCGGTCCCTGGCGATGACACGGTCAACAATGGTCGGCACCTCCAGCTCCCAAGCCCCAGTGCGGATCGGCCGGGTCTGTACTTTGTCGAAGTCGATGCCATCGAGATGGCGAAGGTGGTAGAAAATGTAGTTCTCGCGCCGCATCTCCCCGTCTGTAGGGACATCGATGCCCGCTTCGATCTGAGCTTCGACAGCATCCTTGGTGGCAACTGCGAACCGGGTCTCAAGCTCCCTTGTGGTGAAGTAAGAGGCGTCGTGGGTGGGCGTGTAAGAGTCCTGGAACCAATCCCGGACCGGGACAAAGTCTGGCTTGGGAAAGGAGCCGATCGTCGTGGTAAGCAACTCGATGTTTTTCTCCAACTATCCGTGTAAGCGTAGATCGACAACACCGAAGAGCCCCGACTGTGAAACCACAGGAACGACGGCCTCGGTGCCTGGCTGCGACATCGAAACGACCGCAAACCACACTCCGTGCGTGGCGAACATGTTGAACGTCCGCCCATAACCGGCAGGCATTATGTGCGGTTCCTGATGCTCTAGGACAGGGGTACATGAGTGCCGTTATGTGGGGCGTTTGGGTGCTGCTGTGATGAGACCCGTCTAGCCTTCGCATGTGTTGGGGAGAAGGGTCTTGGTTTGAGCGATCGTGGTT
>CAXMPS010000386.1:0-5915 GCA_964194995.1 uncultured Gammaproteobacteria bacterium
CAGCCGGGACCCTGGCAGCAATCAGCAGTCCGCCGCCATGGGCCGCGTTGAGATCGGCGGCCGAGGGGTCCGCTATCTCGACAGCGGTAGTGCCATCGCGGCGTCGGCTGGTCGCCGTCGGCTCTGCGAGGGCGTCAGCCGGTCGAGCCCGAAGAAAGGTGATCCTGTTCATGCGATTGCCTGCCTTTCACGTGTCAGCGCCAGTCCGTCGTCATCAACGGCTGCCATGACGTCGTCGATTAAACCTTCGTCGATCCACTCCGATTCGATGAACTCGGGATACACGGGAAGACGGGGCCTTAATTCGAACCCGGCCGCCCTGGTGCGCTCCTCCAACTCGCCGAGATGCGGCCACGGCGCCTCGGGATTGACCCAGTCAATCGTGAGCGGCGACACCCCACCCCAATCATTGATCCCGGCGTCGAGATACATCTCGAAGCGCTCGGTCAGGTTGGGCGGAACCTGGACGTTGGCTTCGGCTCCCATGATCCATCGTGCCAGAGCAACGGTCCGGGCAAACCACCTCGGTACCGGCTCAGCCGACCATCGCATGGGAGTGTCGGCCTTGGCCCGGAAATTTTGGATGATGACCTCCTGGATCGCCCCAGTCTCGTCGGCCAACTCCTTCAAGGCGAACAATGAGTCAACGATCTCCTGGGTGTTTTCGCCAATTCCCACCAGGATCCCTGTGGTGAAAGGCACCCTGGTGCGGCCTGCCGCCCGGATAGTGGACACGCGGAGGATCGGATCTTTATCAGGGCAGTTGTGATGGGGCATCCCGGGCTCCATCAGCCGGGGCGAGATGTTCTCGAGCATCAGGCCCATCGAAGGATTGGTGGGGCGCAGCATCGCCATGTCGTCGTCAGTCATCAGGCCGGGGTTGGCGTGAGGAAATAGCGATGTCTCAGAACGCACGAGATCCGACATCCGCGCCACGTACTCCATGGTTGACGTCAGCCCCTTCTGATCGAGGAACTCTCTCGCCTGGGGCCAACGATCTTCAGGCCTGTCGCCAAGTGTGAACAAGGCTTCGGTGCAGCCGGCCTCATCTCCGGCCTTCGCCACGGCCAGCACCTCATCCGGCTCCAAGTAGACGCCTCCGGCTCCAGGAGGCTTGGCGAAAGTGCAGTAAGTGCACCGATCTCGACACAGTGTGGTGAGCGGGATGAACACCTTTCTGCTGTAGGTGACGGTGAAGCCTTTGCCTTCGTTGCGCAAGTTCCGGGCATGCTCGAGCAGCGGCGAGTCGTCAGTCGAACCGTTCAGATAGGCGAGGGCGAGGTCGGGGTCCGGGCTCGGATGCACTTGGCGGCTCAGGATATGCCGGACGACGAGGCTTCAGTCACACCCCCGTCAACCGGAACGATCGCCCCCGTCATCCAAGAAGATGCGTCCGAGGCAAGAAAGACAATCAAACGGGCCACATCGTCGGGCTCACCAATTCGTCCCAGCGGGTGCATCCGTGAAACCGCTTCCTCATTCTGGATCAGCATCCCCGCAAGACGGGTGCGCACGACCGCGGGGGCTACCGCATTGACCCGTATCGAGGGGGCTAGTTCGAAAGCCAACTGGCGGGTCATGTGAACAAGACCTGCCTTTGAGATGTTGTAGGCACCCGTTATCGGTCCTGGTCGGAGCCCGGCGACCGAGGCCACATTGACCACCGCCCCCCCGTTCTTTTCCATCCAGGCGTGATAGGCAGCTCGTACCCACAACAACGGAGCCCGGAGGTTGACAGCCCAGGTCTTGTCAAGCGCCCCCAGATCGACGTCCATGAGATCACCGGCCGAAGGATTGGTACCAGCGTTGTTAACGAGAATATCGCAGGCACCAAACGTCTCGAGAGTCCTCGCGATTGCTTCGTTCGCCGACTCTTCAGAATCTGCCCGTGCCGGGAGCGCCAGAATCCTGTCGGCGTCAACCCCTTCCGCAATCATCTCGTCTCGCGCCGATTCGATGTTTTCAGGCTTGCGCGACGTGATCGTCACTCCCTTGGCGCCGCTACGGGCGAGTTCCAGCGCGGTCGCCAACCCGATACCCCGGCTCCCGCCGGTGACCAGGGCGACTTTTCCTTCAACTGATACGTCCAACTCAAATCTCCCTAATCCAGGCTTGTCAGAGGCCGCCTCTACGGACGCCCCCATACTTCATCCGCGTGTCCGACATCGCAGCGGCACGCGCATCGTCGTCCTCGACCCCGGCCGCAACGACCTCGCCGGCAAAGAAAGTGTGGGTTCCCATGTCGAGTTGATGACGGACCTCGCATTCCATCCAGGCGATCGCCTCGAGGAAGATCGGGACGCCCGTTATTCCCCGTCTCACGGGACGACCGTTGAGCGTGTCACCGTCGTGTATCGCCGGTTTGGAGAACTTCACGAAAACCCTGGTGTCATCGGCAGACCAGAGATTGACGCTGAACGAACCGCCCTCTGTGATGAGGCGGTGGGTCACCGCCTTGTTGTCGACGGAGATACCGATCAGAACAGGTTCCATGGATACTTGGGCGATCCATGATGCCGTCATGCCATTCCACGCCTCGCCCGACCCTGACCCGATCAGAGCCAGTGCGTTGGGAATCTTCCAGGTGACTTTGTTGAGCAGCTCGGCGTCCATGTGACCTCGATGCACGGGGGACTGAGAGACCCTAATCTCCACCGCGTGCGGATTCTGATCGCCACCACAGGAGTGCTCTCCCCTGCACCGGTTGCTGATCTGACACAACAGCTGAACTCCGGCGACGACAGGGTCATCGTGATGACGGTGATCCGTGTCCCTCGTTCCTTCCTCGACGCCCTCGACGATGATGTCCGACGTTCATTCCTCGATGACACAGAAGGTGAGTCCGACGCCGAGGCGAAAGCTGCCTCGTATCTCGAGGAGCGGGGAAACCGTGCGGTGGACCCGATTGTCGCCGCTCTTCAAGCGGTCGGCATCGAACCTGATGTCCGTTACGTGGAGGGCGACGATCCCACCGAGGCCATCATCAACACAGCGGAGGATGTTGGTGCGGAACTGGTGATGATGGGCGCCACAAAACGCCTTTTCACAGAGGAGGCATGGCGAAGCGTATCGGCCCGCGTCATGGACAAATCCCACCTTCCCGTGTTGTTGGTGCCCGGATCACGAATCGAAGACACCCAAGAGATGGCAATTATCGAGCCATAGGAGTCGGACGAGGATTTCTTGTCACACCCACCTCGTAGCTTCTCCAACATGAAGCTCAATGACTCCGAATGGTGCGAGCACAAGCCAACCTGGGTAGGCAAAATGGCAGTTGCGGCCTGTGGCGAATGTGGCCAGGTCGACTGGTTCTCCGACACCGGACCCGTCGACGCGGCCGAAGGCCTCGCCTATCTGTTCGGCAGCTTTGACCTGATCGACCATCTCGACGCCCTCGGGGCGCCCTCACCGACCGTCCTGGCCTACTCGGCCCCTTCTGCGAGAAAGCGGAAGAATCTGAGTGCGTTGCCGGCCAATGTCTGGCTGAAGGTCGCCCCTGACCTCTGGCTCTCACACGACCACGAAACGCTTCTACTATCGACGAACCACCAGTTGCTCTTGGACAATCTGACCAAGGGCGCCTGATTCAGGCCGAGGCACGCTCCTCGAACTGGGTCCGGTAGAGGGAGGCATAAAGACCACCGGCTTCGACCAGATCGTCGTGCGTGCCACGCTCGACAATCCCTCCGTCGTCGAGGATCAGGATTTGGTCGGCCGCTCTCACCGTAGAGAGACGATGGGCGATGACAATCGAGGTGCGGCCGGCCATCAGAATCTCCAGGGCCTCCTGGATGAGGGCCTCTGTCATCGAGTCGAGATGCGACGTTGCCTCGTCCAGGATCAGGACCTGCGGATCCTCCAACAGGACCCGGGCAATGGCGATCCGTTGTTTCTCCCCACCCGATAGCCGGTACCCGCGTTCCCCCACGACTGTTTCGTACCCATCCGGCAACTTGGAGACCATGTCGTGAATATTTGCCGCCTTGGCGGCTTCAACCAGTTGCTCGAGGCTGGCGTCGGGGCGTGCGTAGCGAAGATTGGCAGCGATGGTGTCGTGAAAGAGGTAGGTCTCCTGGGTCACGACTCCGACTGAAGAGGACAGTTCCTGGAGGCTCACGTTCCTTACGTCGTGACCGTCGATCCTCACCGCGCCCTCAGTGGCGTCATAGAGCCTCGGGACGAGATAGGAGATCGTCGTCTTGCCCGCACCCGAGGGTCCCACCAGCGCGGTGAGGCTCCCCGGCTCCGCCACGAAGCTGATATCCCGCAGAGCCCAATCCCTGGTCTTGGCCTGTGCAGACGGCGTCAACTCATCTTCTGACATCCCGTGCCAGCTGAATCGCTTGACTGCCTCGAGTCCCTCTGGTTCATCGCTCTGATATCGGAAGGAGACATCATCGAACTCGACTCGCCCGGAGACCGGTGCCAGCGGCTCAGGGCCCTCGGGCTCCGGGATATCCGTTTTGAGGTCGAGAACCTCGAACACTCGCTCGAATGAAACCAGCGAAGTGGCAAACTCGACCCGCGAGTTGGAGATGGCCGAAAGGGGTCCATAGAGCCCAACGAGCAATGTCGAGAACATCACGATCGTTCCCAAAGTGATGTCGCCATTGATCACCATGTACCCACCGACCCAGAACACAGTGGCTGTGCCCACCGCCGACACAAGGCCGAGCGCTGCGAAGAACCCGCGGCCCACCATCGCCCGGCGCACGCCGTAGTCGCGGACCAGCGCAGCCTGGTCACCAAAACGCTTCGACTCTTCGTTCCAGCGTCCGAAGAGCCGCACGAGGAGCGCGCCACTCACATTGAACGTCTCCTGGAGGATCGCGGACATCTTGGCGTCATGTTCCATCTGTTGTTGCGTGACCCGCCGCAGGATCTTTGCTACTCGACGTGCCGGAATAACGAAGAGCGGAAGCGCCGCAACAGCGAGAAGCGTCAGTCGCCAGTCCGCCCTCACCATCACGATCAGGATAAACACGACGGAGACCACATTCGAGATGATCGACACAAATGTCCCGGTGATGGCCTGTTGGGAGCCCACCACATCGCTGTTGAGACGGTTCATCAACTCGCCGGTCTTGGTGGCCGTGAAGAAACGAAGCGACATCCTCTGGAGATGGGCGAACAGCTCCCGCCGTAGGTCATAGATGATCCCCTCACCTACCGATGACGACCACCAGCGCTGGGCCACACCGACAAGCGCGCTGATGAGGGGAACCAGGATCATTCCGACACCAAGCAGGGTCAGTTGGGAGATATCGCCATTGGGTATCGCTTCATCAACGAGAGCCCGGATGATGAGCGGAGGCACCACTCCGAGGCCTGAGATGACAAATATCGTCGCCAGAACCCCTATCAGCCCGCCCGCATAGGGCCGGCCGTAGCTCCAAACACGTCGAAGCAGATCCCGATCTATGTCGGGGCGATCCTGATCTTCGTCGTACTTGAGGTAGCTCCACCAGCCACCAGAATGAAAAATAGCCGGCCTCCTGGAATCTGATAGGAGGTTATCCGGCAGCGGCAGCTACACCCGACAGAGGGGTGAATGTGGGGACCATCTCGATGAGAGCTTCGAGGGGGACGAACGTCCGACCGAAGAGCTCGTAGCGGTAAATCTCGTCGTACCAGACAAGGGTCGAGCCGTTATCGGCCAGAAGCGACCACACCGATACGCCATCGAGATCGAGGATCTCACAGCTCACAGTGGTGCGATCGGCGAATCGAGCACAGGAGATCTCGGCACTGGCTTCAGAGACTTCGGTCGCCCTAGCCTCATCCGCGGCGACCTGGAGTACGACAATCTGGGCGACGGACCGCGATCTGGTGTATGGCTCGGATGACCAGATTCCGAAGCCGACGGTTGGATCATTGGACAAGGCTCCGGTTCCGTTGAACACGACCTGGGACGT
>CAXMPS010000387.1:0-5265 GCA_964194995.1 uncultured Gammaproteobacteria bacterium
AGCTGAGGTGTGTGGGATTCCCGAGGAAGATGTTGTACGTCTCGGACGAGAGTTCGGTACTGCATCTTCGGCGGTGATTCGCTCTGGAATCGGCCCGCAGCAGTCGGTCAACGGCGAAGCATATCTGCGGAGCATTTCGGCCCTCTCCATATTCGGTGGACACTGGTCGAATCGGGGAGGCGGCCTGTTCGTTGAGGCATACCCCGACTTCGATAGCAGCGCAGCTGCCGGTACGCATCTCGTGACAGGAGAACCTCGCGAACTCGATATTGCACGCATAGGACCGCTGCTAGTCGACCCCGAGCTTGATCCTCCGATCAAGGGTCTCATGGTTTGGAACATGAACCCTGCCGTCTCGCTACCCGACACCACAACGGTGAGGCACGGATTCGCTCGCACCGACCTGTTCACAGTCGTCATCGAACACTTCATGACCGATACAGCCAGATACGCCGACATCGTCCTCCCGTCGACCACCCAGTTGGAGCATTTCGACATCCTCGGAGCTTGGGGCCACCAATACATCTCGGTCAACAATCAAGCGATCGCACCTCTCGGAGAAGCCAAATCGCACGGCGAAGCGATGCGACTCATCGCCGCTGCGATGGGACTCGACCATCCCGAACTACGGCACAGCGATGAGCAGATCGCCGCTGCTGCGTTGCCCGAATGGGTCGATCTGGGCCAACTCAAACTCGATGGATGGCAAAAAACGATGCCTCCACAACCAACACCAGACCCAGAGAGGAAGATCCGACTTGCCGGGTCAAGCACAGGGCCACAACCCGAAACCCCCGACGACATGTTGAGGCTGCTCACCCCCAAAGGTCACTTCTTCATGAACACCAGCTTCGCCAACATGCCCCGGCAACGGAAAGCGATGAAGACACCAACCCTCGAAATCCACCCAGAGGACGCCACATCCCGCGACCTCACCGACGGAGAGGACGCAACAATCTCCAACGAACAAGGATCGATCACAGCCCAGACTCATATCAGCGACGCCGTCCGACCCGGTGTCGTGGCCCTAGCCGGGAAATGGTGGAGTCACCCCACCGAAACCGGAGCGGTCGCAAACTTCCTGTCGCCCCCCGCGTGGTCACCTGGCGGCCAACCCGCCTACAACGACATCTTTGTCGACATAGCACCAGCCGAACCGCACTAGCCACCACCCAACCGACAACCTGCCGTCCCCGACCCACCGCAAATCCGCAGCGCGATGACCCCGCAATATGACCTGCACGATCGCGCTCGGGCGGCGATACAGCTAGCGCATAACCGGCAATATGCGCTCCCTGCGGATGCTAGGGGGGACGCTCTTTGTTCCAGTCGGGCCCCCCTAGCTCCAACTTGCGGACCGTCCCGGTCGATTGGTCAGAGTTCATTCGCTCCGGCCGAGAGATTTGCTGAGAGGGCCCGTCGGCCCTGGTATACGCTTACGGAACCTGAGTGACTCATCAAGCCGCTCGAATGGCAATCCCGCGGTGGCGCGGCGTTACATGTGACCGCCGGTCACGTCGATCCATGCACTTCGACGGCGGTGGCGAAGTCGGCGAGGACGTTGACGGTGGCTTCATCGAGAGGGTCAACTTGGCCATCGAACTCGTCCACGCCTATATCGTGCCTATCTTCGAAGTTAGCCTGACCAAGTTCGTTCTTAGCCTCGCTTTCGTACTGGCGAAGTTCGTGGCCATCTTCGGCGAGCCGCCACGTCCAACCACCGTGTAATCCAGCCTTGGACCGGGTGATCAGGCCAGATTGTTTCAGCTCGTCGCGGGAGCGCTGGCCGGTCTTTTCCGAGATTCCTTCACTGCTCAACACCGCTTTGATCGCCGTCCACGCCTTTTCCCCGGCTTCGAGTTCGGAGAGGATGGTTTCGGCGGCCAGGTCGCGTTGTGGACGTTCGGCTGGGTCGACGTGTCGGAGCAGCCCGGCGGCTTCGATGCCGAGTGCTTCACCGACCCAGGCCACCCCGCTTGTCTCGATTTCCGTGCCGGTGTGTTCGATAATCCGCCGTTCGATGCGGAATCGCAACGCGACTGCCAGCGGTGACAGGTTCGACTTGAGGTGCGCTAACAACCGGCCCGGGTCGTCTTCGTCGGTTTCGGGGTCGGTGGCGAACAGCAGAACCGACCGGGCAGCGGCGGTGAACCCGATGGACCCGCCGACCCGGTCGAGTGGGTGACCACCGTCGCCTTTGTTGAGATGCCCGATACCAACAACCGCGGTGCCGGTGTTGGCGGCAAGGTGGGCGACGGGGCCGAGGGCGGTTCGGACCGAATGGTCTTTGTGCGAGTCGATACCGACGGCGAGGTGGGCGACGATCGGGTCGATGATGACCAGCTCTGCGCCCACTTGGCTGACTGCTCCTTCGAGGTCGGCGATATCGTCGGGTAGTCGCAGCCCGCCTTCGAACCCGTCATGTTTCATCGTGACGATTTTGATACGGTCCTGGTCGGCGCCAGCGGCGCTGAGCCTCGGCACGATGGTGTGGGCCGGAGAATCCTCGGCGGAAGCGATGATGACCTCGGCAGGGTCGCGGCCGAACTGACCGCGACTGACCCGGGCGGCGATGTCGAGGGCAAGTGTGGATTTACCGAGACCTACGCGGCCGACCAGCAACGTCACCGCAGCGAGTGGGATTCGACCCGGCAACAGAAATTCGGCTTCCTCCGGCTTGATGGCCGACGCGGACCGGATGACGATCCCGTCGCCGTCGAGTTCATCGCGCAGGTTGGTGAGTTCACCCATCGCTGCCCCCCAACGCCAACTCGGCGACTTCAAGCCCAACAGCGGCGCAGATCGCCCGGGTCGAACAGCCCGCGTGACAGAACGTCAACCACCACCTGTCCCCGCACCGGATCGACAACGACGGGGTCTTATCGTCGTGCGCCGGGCACCGGACCTGCCAGCCGTCGCGTATCTTGCGCACCCGCTCGAACCGGCCAAGCAGTTGATCGGCGGTGAGTGGTTGCCGCGGAGCCGGTCTGTGCGGCATCGGTTTGCGCCACCCGTCGCCGGTCCAGATCACTTTGCCTGCGGCCTCGTAGCGGAGCATGTCGCGAACCAAGGCGGTCGCTATTGGGTCGGGTGGGACTGCCTTGATGCTGGCGGCGTAGCGGCGGACCTCGGCGGCCTCACGGCCCCACTGCTGTCGCTGTTGCAGTTTGGTGCGTTGCCGTTCGATCAGGTACGTGGCGTGAGCGTGAGCCAAATCATCGCTGAAAACCCATTCGAATAACTGACGCAGCCAGGTGGTATCTTGTAGGTGAGAGTTGACGTCTCCGGCTTCCAGGTCGAGGGCGTCACCACGTTTCATGGCGGTTCTCCTCAGCCCAAGCCAGCACGTCAGATTCTCGATATCGGACATGTTTGCCTAGCCGGATGAACGTAGGACCGGTGCCGCTGGCACGCCAGAAGTCAATCGTGCTCTTGGGGACACCGAGCAGTTCGGCAAGCTGCTGGGAGTCGAGGAAGACACGAACGGCGTCACCCTCGTTGGAAGAGTTGGAAGACTTGGACATGAGGTAGCACTCCTTAATGAGTGCTACCTCTCCACCACCCGGCCTCCGTGTCGCAGTCGAGCTGCTGGTGTAAGGGCGCTTCCGGTCCCTTTCTGCCACGGGACCAAGAAGAGGCAGCTTTTCGCTTTCGCTGACCGCCGCCCCAGGGTTACCCGAAGCGACAGACTTGTCTAGCCAGACGATAGCGCCAACAGCCGCGAATTACAACGCTGTTCTTCTATGCTGCCTGTGACATGGCACAAAGAGACCAGAGTTCACGCTAGGCTATCGGATATGGCATCAGTGCAACGCATCACCCATACCCGCCAAGACGGCACCACCACCACAAGCTGGCGAGTCCGCTGGCGCGACGCCGGCCAACAACACAGCCAAAGCTACACCACCAAGACCAACGCCAAGAAGAAAGCCCGCCAGGTCGAGGTCGCCAAGGACCAAGGCACCTACATCGACGCCGGAGGCGGCAAAACCACCCTCGCCGACTACGTCACCGAATGGTGGAAGGTCAAAACTGACCTGAAACCGAAAACCGTCGCCAGCTACAAGGCCGTGTTGAAGTTGGAGATCATTCCTCGCTTCGGCGCCACACCCCTCAACCGGATCACCTCGATCGACGTCGAACAGTGGCTCGTCGACATGAAATCGGCGGGCAAATCAGCATCACGGATTCGCCAATCCAAAAACCTCCTCCACCAAATCCTCGCCCACGCCACCCGCCACCGCCGCATCGGCCACAACCCCACCGAAGGCATCCGCGCCCCCGCCACTACCACTAAGAAACTCCCCCGCTACATCGCAGCGGGAGAAGTCGATCGGATCGCCGCCGCAGTAGACGACCGGTACCGCATCCTCGTCTACGTCCTCGGCTACCTCGGACTCCGCTGGGCCGAAGCCATCGGACTCCAACGCCACAACGTCCACCTACTGAAACGACGCCTCCACATCGAAAGCACCCTCAGCGAAGTCGACGGAGAGTTCCACCGGGTGCCACCAAAGACCCATGAGGAGCGAGATGTCGTCCTCCCCGTCTTCCTCGCCGACGAACTCGGCGCCCATATCGGCCGCTACGTCGAGGACGACCCCGACGCCCTCGTCTTCACTTCAACCGAAGGCAATCCGCTCCGTAACAGCAACTTCCGCCGCCGGGTATGGACCCCGGCCCTTGTGGCCGCCGACGTCGAACCGCTGACCATGCAGCAGATGAGGCACACCGCCGCTTCGATCATGGCTTCCGAAGGGTGGCCATTGCAAGCGGTCAAAGAACAGCTTGGCCACTCCTCCATCCTTGTCACAGCGGATGTCTACAGCCACCTGTTTGACGAGTCACGCGACGAATTGGCGGCACGCTTGGACCGGAACCACACCGCGACGAACGACGGCTAAGAACCGATCGTCGTTGGTCACCGATACTCACCGAAATGAGGCGAAACTGAGTTCCAGTGTGCCTCTATTGTGCCATCTTGGTCGCTGACCAAATCCGGGGAACCGCAAACACCCTTACAGGGTATGGTGGTCAGGGGCAGAATTGAACTGCCGACCTCTGGTTTTTCAGACCAGCGCTCTACCGACTGAGCTACCTGACCGAGCACACCCGGGCACTGGGCCCGGGCGATGATCAGCCTGGCGGGAGCGACGGGATTTGAACCCGCGATCTCCGGCTTGACAGGCCGGCGTGAACTCCAGACTTCACCACGCCCCCAGGCGTGCCCCCAGGGGAATTCGAATCCCCGTTGCCGCCTTGAAA
>CAXMPS010000388.1:0-2675 GCA_964194995.1 uncultured Gammaproteobacteria bacterium
TATGCCATGAACATCTTTGTTGGGAATCTCCCATTCAGCGCGACCGAGGCCGACCTCCGGTCGTTGTTCGCCGATTACGGGGACATCACCTCGGCTGCGGTCGTCACCGACCGCGACACTGGCAAGTCCCGCGGGTTCGGCTTCATCGAGCTTTCCGATCAGGCCCTCGCCGGAGACGCCATCGGCAAACTCAACGGGTATGACTGGGATGGTCGCCAGCTCACTGTTAACGAGGCTCGCCCCCGGCAGGCAAGGAACTGATCGAAGCCGAAGAGTACGGCCAGTGATGGTGTTCAACTCGCTCGAATATGGAGCCCTTTGTATGGTGACGACCCGCGACCAGCAGGTTGTCACGGGACGGTTCCTCGGTGTCGAGGTTGCTCACGGCGACCGCTTCATCCTCGTTGAATCGCCATCCCAGACTCGCTCCATCCCGGTGGAGTGGGTGCATACGACCTCGGGACCGCGGGGTCGGGCCGCCTGAGGCCAACGCCGTTGACCGTTTCACGCTGCGAAGGAGTCAAACGTGTTCAGTAATCTCCACGTAGGAAACCACACCTTCGACACTACCACGGCCGATCTGCGGACCCTCTTTGCCCAACAAGGAGATGTCAAGGAGGCGCAAGTGGTCACCGACCTTCACAGCGGCAGATCCCGTGGATTCGGTTTCGTCGAGATGGCAACGCCAGACGAGGCAAAGACCGCGATCAGTGCGCTCGATGGCCACAACGTCGACGGACGAGACATCACCGTTGCCATCGCCAAACCGCGGTCACGTTGATGTCACGGGGAACACAACCGATCGACATCGCTACACAACGCTGCCTGGACTGCGGTCATCCTCGCAAAGAGCATCGCGACTCCGACTGCACCGTCCCGAAATGTGCCTGTGTCGAATACCGGCCCCCGCCCGACGACAAGTCGACGGTCTAGAACGCGTCGTGACGATCACTCACCGCCCTCGCGAGCCACAATCACGCACATAACTCCCCATACCGTCAACCATCCACCGCTCCGAAGTGGCGTCAATCGGCAATCCGATCGCGCTGACGGGGCGAATCGTCGTATCTGGGGTAGATGCTTATTCGGCTGGGAGGGATGATGTGGATCGAAGCTTCAACCACGTTGCGCCAACTCAGACACTCATGTCCAAACGCCGATGCGGGTCAATCGAGCATTCCGGGCTAGACCGCCGTATCGGCGCCCGTTTCCTGATAGGCGAAGAGGACGAATCCGGCGATCAGGACCCAGAGTCCGAAGATGATCGAGAACCGACCCTCCGGGAGCACGTCGAGGCCCTCAAGCAGCCCGCCAACGGCAAGGATCATCGCCATGATCGTGGTGAACCACCACAGGTATTTCGAAATCGAATCGCGGCTCGCGGTGGCGATGACCGCAGCCAGGGTTGTCGCGCCGAGTACCGAGGTGATGAAGCTCTCGAAGCCGAGCGCATTCGATAGCTGGTACACCGACCACGAGGTGTCGGGTAGCTCCTCGGCAAAGACGACAGACGCCACCGTTAGCCCGGCCTGGAGAACCAACAACCCGGCGATCGCCGCTGTCGCCAGCGCCGCAGCCAACCCGACCCCGTGATCGGATCGAATCCGGCTCCACAGGCCAGCGGCGAACCACAGCAGCATCGCTGCGGCCAGCACCAGAATCGTTGCACCGGCATGGGCGTTCGCGCTGTTTGACAGCACGACATCGGGGTATTCGCCGGGACCGGGAAGGGGTGCATTGTCGGTGGTGCCACCGGTTGCGAAGTAGAGCATCTGCGCACCAATGAACCACAAGATGAAGAACGCCGGTCCTCCGAGCAGCGCAGTGCGTGACGATTGCATGCCGCGAACCTAGCCGCTGCGAACTCTAGGAACCGGGTGCTCAAGCGACCTGTCACCCGTCCGGGACACGGCATCCGTTCACACCACAGAATTCACACAACCATGCAGGTAGCGCATTACCGGGGCAATATGCGCTCCTGGCCCGTTGCCTAGATGATCGGTTCCACCGTCCGGGGAGACCGCACATGGCGACGCACTCGCCGCCTCCTCAACTCGCTTCGCGGCGTCAGCACTGGACGCAGGTGTACCGCTACGAGATGTCCAAGAGGCTGCATCGCATGCCGACCCAAGAACCACGATGCGATACAACCGTGCCCGCACGTCCCTCGACCGCCACGCAACCTACATCGTCGCCACCTTCGTCGCTGGAGCCAGCCAATGACCTAAAGAACCCGGCTGCAGAGGTGTGGGCTCGGGGAAGACAATGAGGGACGTCACTTTGCGGCCTTTCGGCCTTCCAGCGTGACCGGCTTCCAGCCTCAACACCAGCTCTTCGGTTCGGTCATTCCCCGAACCCGACACCAACAATACCAAACAAACACGCCACGCATATGTGCCGATATGGGCGGGTAGAGCGATGGGCGGAATCCGAGGCTCGTTAGGGTTGAGACGGCCGTGGACGCCCTGCTGAGCACAATACTGGCACTGGTTGCACGGCCACCGATGGAGCTATGGGAGGCATCGTGGACCAAGACGGAATCTCTGAACACCCGAAGGACGAATCCGTCAGTTACCTCATCCGCCACAACGTCAAGCCAGATCGAATCCGGGACTTTGAGGCGTGGCTGACCGGAATCGAGGCAGACATGAAACGGTATCGCGGCTATCAGGGGA
>CAXMPS010000389.1:0-7502 GCA_964194995.1 uncultured Gammaproteobacteria bacterium
GGCCCTTCAGACGCTCCTCGAGCGTCGCCCCGACCTGGCGGGCAAGGTTTCCTTCGTCCAGGTGGCGGTCCCGAGCCGGGAAGACGTCGCCGCATATCGGACCATAAGACGCGACATTGAGGCGTTGGTGGGTCGGATCAATGGCGATTTTGCCGAGGTGGGCAAGCCGCCAATCCACTACCTGTACCGGAGTCTCTCGCCGGAAGATCTCGTCGCCTACTACCGAGCCGCGGACGTCATGTTGGTCACTCCGCTGCGGGACGGGATGAACCTGGTGGCCAAGGAATACGTGGCTACACGGTACGACAACACAGGGGTGCTGATACTCAGTGAGTTTGCTGGTGCATCGGAACAGCTCACCCAGGCGCTACTCGTAAACCCCTATGACCTCGACGGGCTTGCGGCCACCTTGGAAGAGGCGATCTCGATTGCCCCCGCCGAGGCAAGCCGACGAATGAAGGCGTTGAGGCGGTCGGTTTCGGCCCACGACGTCTTCTGGTGGGCAGAGCGTTGTCTGAGCGCTCTGGGCATTTGAGCCTATTCCAGGCCATCGACGATGCAGTAGTGGGCGGCGGCCTTCTGGTCGCGGCGGATTTTGATGGAACCTTGGCTCCGCTGGTAGCCAACCCCGACGAAGCATTGGCGAACCCCAGGGCAATGGCCGCTCTCCTCAAGCTGGCCTCTCGAGCAGAGGTCAGGGTGGCCATCGTGTCAGGCCGACGGCGCGAGGATCTCGAAAGCCTTGTAGGGCATGCGCCCGGTGTGACTCTGGTCGGCGAGCATGGAAACGACTACGGGGACTCGCCGGGCCCGGTTGACCCCCGGATCGAGGAGATCAGATCCGAATTGGAGGCGGTTGCCGCGACGGCGCCCGGTTCCATTGTGGAGTCGAAACGCCACTCGGTGGCCTTTCATTATCGAAACGCTCGGAGGGAGGATGCCGCCAGAGGCCTCCATCGGATTCGAGCGTGGGTCGCCGACAAAGCCGGGGTCACCGCTACCGAGGGAAAGATGATTCTCGAGCTCAGCGTCACCAGCAGAAACAAGGGCAATGCCGTTGCAGATCTGATCGACGAATCGGGTGCCCGAAGCGTTCTGTTCCTGGGCGACGACACAACCGACGAGACGGTGTTCGCCATGCTGAGGCCCATTGACATTGGAGTCAAGGTTGGCCCCGGGGTGTCGGCTGCCAAATACCGGATCAAGGACATTGAAGCGGTGGCAGATGTGTTGGAACGGGTCAATGATGTCTTCTAGTGGGCCGTCGCATGAATGCTTCGAGTGACACGCCGGAGCCATTTGTGAGCCCGGCCACTAGCGCCACTGGGAGCGAACAGTCGGTTACACGGGACGACATCCTTTCGGCCGCAGGGCGAATCGCGGGCCATATCCGCGAGACTCCGGTACTTCCGCTGGGAGATGTCTTCGACGGCGGCTTTGATCTGTCGTTGAAGCTGGAGAGCCTTCAGCCGACCGGGTCTTTCAAGGTTCGTGGTGCCTTCTCGGCGTTGACCGCGAGCGAGATTTCGGAAGCGGGTGTCGTTGCGGCATCAGGGGGCAATTTTGGGCTGGCAGTTGCCTACGCATGCCAGGAACTGGGTCATGGAGCAACGATCTTCGTCCCGGAGACATCCCCAGCCGAGAAAACAGCCAAGATCGGCGCCTTAGGCGCCGATCTGCATTTCATCCCGGGCTATTACGCGCAGGCGTTGGAGGCCTCTGAAGAGTGGGCTGGCGACCAAGGGGCGGTGGAGATCCACGCGTATGACCAGCTCGAGGTAATGGCTGGGCAGGGCACGTGCGCACTCGAGATCAGCCATCAGGTTCCCGGCGTGACTTCGGTTCTGGTGGCCGTGGGTGGAGGCGGGCTGATAGGGGGGATCGCCAGCTGGCTGCGAGACGACGCCGCTGTCGTGGGAGTTGAGCCAGAACTGTGCCCAACCCTGCACGAGGCGCGGCGTCAGGGGGCTCCGGTCGATGTAAGAGTTTCTGGCGTGGCCGTCTCATCTTTAGGAGCAGCCCGGTTAGGTGATCTCCCCTGGATGGCGAATCGGTGGATCGACCAGTCCCTCCTCGTCGATGACGAGGACATCGTCGAGGCCCAGACCTGGTTGTGGGAGACATGCCGCATCGTTGCCGAGCCGTCGGCTTGCACGACGGTCGCGGCACTTCTCATCGGCGCCCTAGAACCTTCTCCGGAAGAGAGGGTGGTGGCAGTCATCTCGGGCGCCAACACAGGAGTCGAGTTCTCGAGGTCTGTTGAATAATCGCGTCGGTCAGACCGGGGCAGGCTCCATCAAACCAAAGACTTCTCCGCCGGGTCCTTCGATCTGGATCCACTTTCCAACGCCTTCGATTTCCATGACATCGGTTAGGAGGCTCCCTCCGCTGATTTCCACGGCCTGGATCGCCGCATCCAGATCATCGACATTGCAGGTGGCCAGCGTCTTGGGCCCATCGTCACCGGAGCGCGCCACGGCGCCGTTGATTCCGGGGCCATCGCCGGTATCGAGAAGCCAGTAGTCCTCGTCACCCCATCGCTGCACGACCCAGCCGAAGGCCTTGGCGAGAAACTGGGCGGTCGCCTCGGGGTCGTTCGAATAGAACTCAAAGTGGGTCGGTCGCACCGCCACGTAATCTCCTCTCGGTACACATCGACGCATTAGGTCGCTGAGGGAAATCTAGTCGCGACCGGCCCATGGCGAGTCCTTGGGTCCGGGAAGGTCGGGAGCCATACTCGCCGCGTGATCCGCACTTTCGTCAAGACCCTGGCTGAGGGGTTTCTCATGGGTTCGGCGGATCTGGTGCCCGGGGTATCCGGAGGCACCATCGCCCTGGTCCTCGGCATATACGAAAGGCTGATCGACTCGATCACGGAGGGGAGTTCCTCGCTAGGTGCTCTCGTTAAAGGGGATCTGAAGGGTTTCAGTCATCATTTCCGGCGGGTGGAATGGCCTTTTCTGTTGTCCCTGATCGGCGGGATTCTTCTGGCGGTGCTGCTGCTTGCGGCCTTTCTCGAGAGTCAGCTGGAGGAGCGTCCCACAGTGCTCGCGGCAGCTTTCTTTGGCCTGGTCGCAGGTTCGGTGGTGGTCGCGTGGCGTCTGCTCAAGAGCCCAGGACCGGTCCACTTCATCATCGCGGCCGTGGTCGGCGTTGTGCTCTTCGTCCTCCTGGGTCTGGGAGACACATCCGAGGTCACCGACCCCGGCCTGATCGCCTTCTTCGGAGCGGGGGCGTTGGCGATCTGTGCGATGATTCTGCCGGGGATCTCAGGCTCGCTGCTCCTGGTATTGGTCGGGATGTACGGGGCCGTCCTCGCCGCGGTCAACGATCGGGACGTCGAGAGCGTGGTCATCTTCGCCCTTGGGGCGATAATCGGGCTGGCATTGTTCTCCCAGATCCTCCACTGGGCATTGGAGCACCATCACGACTTTCTCCTAGCCGGTCTGGTTGGTTTGATGGCCGGAGCCCTCCGGATTCTGTGGCCCTGGCCCGATGGCGTTGGGAGCGCGAACCTCGCCGCCCCTGGAGATGATTGGGGAGTCGCCCTGCTTGCCTCCGTAATCGGCCTAGGCGCCGTGTTCGCGATATCCCGCATCGGCGATGCTCGGAGCGCGACAGACCGCTAACCAGCTGCGACCTTTTCCTCCGACTTGGTGCCGATCAGATGATCGCTGAGACGCTCCCACACCTTGGGCACGGCCAGCGTCCGCTTCATTGAGATAAGGGTCCGCATGAAAGTTGCCACGGCTCGAGATGGATCCATTGGGTTGGGACGCATTGCGTTCTGAACCGAGGGCGATGGGCTCAGCGTCACCACATCACAATCCGGCCAGGCGCTTTTGATGATCTTGATTTCCTCTTGCAGCGAGCGCTGGCCTACACGATCGAACATCTTTTCGTGAAACATGGCGCGTTTGCGCTGAACCTCCGCAGCCAGCGGTGCGATAACCACCACCAGGTCGAGCGGCTGATCGGAACCCAGAACCAGGTCGGCGTGGGTGCCCGAGGCGACTCCACCGTCTACATAGAGGCCGTCGCCGACGGAGTAAGGCCTGAAGAAGAGTGGTATCGCCGACGAGGCTGCGACTGCGTCGGCCAGCGCTGCCTCCGGGGCACCCTCAGTTCCGAAGGCAGTTCGGGTCCGGGAGCGAAGGTCGTAAGCGACAACAGCTGTCGACCGGTCGGGCCAGGAACCTGCGGCGGCTGGGCCTATCTGGGTGCTGACCCAATTCGACAATCCGGCAGCGTCGTAGCGTGCCGGGGAGCCGAGAAACATGGTCAGACCTGGTCTGCGGATGCCGGGAGCGATGCCGTAGCGAAGCCATTTTCCCACGGCGACGCCCGGGTCGGCATTGAAAACGTGGCTTCGGATCCGCTGGGCAACGGCGGCCCGATCGTCTTCGCGGAGCACCAGCGAATCCAGGTCGAGGGCATCGTTGCGCACCAGCGCCGCTACGTAGGCACCGCTCGAGGTACCGACGAGAACCTCAGAGTCATTCGGTTCCCAACCGGTAGCGATACGTATCGCCATGAGGGCCGCCATCTCATAGGCGGCGCCAGTTATGCCTCCTCCACCGAGGACCAGTCCTACCCTGCGCACCGACTCACCATAGGATTGGGCGCGCAACTGTGTTGATCCCTAGAGGCCACCGGTTTGCCGCAAGCGAGACTCAGCCGAACGTTCGGCCACATCCCGAGCATCGTTGGTCATTTTCCTGCGTAGGCCCATAGCACCATGGGCATGGCAGATCGTCGCCTCGGTCGTCCCGTGGGGTCACAACCAGTGATGGACTCGCTTCGTAGCGCTGATTTCCCCGTATCCCCTTAGCCAAAGCGAAAAGACCAGTTGTCGCGGTTGCTGCTACCAAAGCTTCCAACATCAGTCCGTCCTCCTTGCCTTCGCAGCGATGAGGCTAAGAGGGGACACGACAGATTCGGTGGATTTAGGTACCGAGAACGGCCTCGGTCAGATCGCTGACCAGGTATTGGAGGTCGCCTAGCCGTCCTTCCCGGACCTCGGCTGCCTCGAGCATCAACATCGACGCGTGGTAGGCGACCCACGGCCGGTAACGACTCTCGGGTAGCTCGGCTTGATAGCCACTCCGGAATGCGGCAGCGGCGTCCTCACCGATACGGCCTGCCAACTGCCAAACGGTGAAGGTCAGGTCCCACTCGGGCGGAGCGAGCGTGGCCCACTCCCAGTCGACGATGGTCACCTCGGATTCGTCGTTGACCATGATCTTGGAGGGCATCGTCTTGGTATGAGACGGGGCAGGCTCCGTAGCCAGTGGTGGCTCCATTTCCAGAGCTCGCTTGAGGACCTCCTGATCCATCCCGAATCGACGGCGGTACCTGCCTAGGCGCTCGATCGTGGAGCGGTAGTGGCTCAGCACGTAGTCGGCATCTATGCCCGCCGACAGGTTGGTGATCTTTGCATTTGACGTGTGGATGCCGCGCAGGGTCTTGCCGGCGGTCTCGACGGTCTCAACATTCTTGGGGAGTGTCGCCAGGCTCCAATGGCCCCCATCGCTCAGCTTCAGCCAAGCCATTTCACCTTCGGTTCCGCTGTTGAGAATGCGGGGAACGCCTGGAGTGCCCGACAAAGCCTCAAGAGCGTGTCGCTCTCGTCTTTCCCGGGATGCAACCGGGTAAACCTTGATAATCGCGTCTGGACCGTCTGAGCCATCAACACGGAACACCTTGTTGGCCCCGGCTGAAAGCTCCCGCACGTTGGCGTTTGGATGAAGACTTGCGACCAGCTCTCGAGCGTCCATTCTCTGGTAACCCTTTTCCTGATTGAAATGCCGACTCCGTTGGTCCGGCAGGCAATTAGCCTCTTGGCCCACCAGGCTAGCGAGTGAGGCAGTGCCAGTAGATCTTCAATATCCTGACGGAACCGTTGTCACCCATAAGGATGGCGTCACCGGTCTGGAGGTGGCCGAGTCGATCGGTCCCCGATTGGCCAAGGCGGCCGTAGCGGTCAAACTCGATGGGGAGTTGCACGATCTCTCGCGACCCATCGACTCCGACAGCGACTTTGCCGTGGTCACCTTGGACAGCGAGGACGGGTTGCATATCCTGAGGCATTCCTCGGCCCATGTCCTGGCTCAGGCAGTACTAGACCTCTTTGAGGACGCCACGTTCGCCATCGGACCAGCGATCGAAGACGGCTTCTACTACGACTTCAGAGTCGAACACCCCTTCACTCCTGAGGATCTGGACAAGATCCAGGAGCGAATCGGCGAGATCATCTCCGAGGATCAGCCTTTCCAGCGCATATCGATGTCACGAGATCAAGCTCTGGGAGTCTTTTCGGATCATCAATTCAAGAGAGAGATCATCGAAAGCGTCGACACCTCCCAGGTAGCCGACGGCGAGGAGGTAACGACCTACCGCAACCTCGACTTCATCGACCTCTGCCGGGGGCCTCATCTGCCTTCGACGGGTCGTATTCCTGCGATCAAGCTCCTCCGCAGTTCCGGCGCCTACTGGCGTGGTGATGAGAGCCGCGACCAGCTTCAGCGCATCTACGGAACCGCCTGGGGTTCGACCACGGACCTAGAGGCGTACCTTCACCGTCTCGAAGAGGCCGAGAGACGGGATCACCGACGTCTCGGGCCTGAATTGGACCTGTACAGCTTCCCGCAAGAACTAGGGGTGGGTCTGGCCGTGTGGCACCCCAAGGGCGGGATGTTGCGCAAGGTTCTCGAAGACCACAGCCGGGCTATGCATCAGCGGTACGGATTCGACTTTGTCTTCTCTCCCCATCTGGCCAAGTCCGACCTGTGGAGGACGTCGGGTCACCTCGATTACTTCGCCGAGAGCATGTACCCGGCTATGCAGACCGGCGATGACCCCGAGTATCGGGTGAAGCCGATGAACTGCCCGTTCCACGTTCTGATCTATCGGAGCAAGGGGCGTTCCTACCGAGAACTGCCGCTCCGGTTTTCGGAGTTGGGAGGGGTTTATCGCTACGAGATGTCTGGTGCAGTCCACGGCCTGCTGCGTGTCCGCGGGATGACCCAGGACGACTCACACACCTTCTGCACCGAGGATCAGATCGGGGACGAGCTGACGATGCATCTCGAATTCGTCATCAACTGGCTGAGAGACTTCGGATTCGACGAGTTCGAGGCGGATCTCAGCACGCGGCCGGAAAAGTCGGTGGGGGACCCCGCCCGTTGGGAGGTTGCCGAGAAGGCGCTCGCCGAGGCTCTGGAAGCCAATGACGTGGCATACCGGATCGACGAGGGCCAGGGAGCCTTCTACGGGCCCAAGATCGACGTCCATATCAAGGATGCCATCGGCCGCCGCTGGCAAGTGTCGACCATTCAGCTCGACTTCACCCTTCCGGAGCGGTTCGAACTCGAATACATCGCCCCAGGCAACGTGACCGAGCGGCCCTACATGATCCACTGTGCCAAGGCCGGCTCGATCGAGCGCTTCATGGCGATCCTGGTGGAGCATTACGACGGTGCATTCCCCATGTGGCTCGCCCC
>CAXMPS010000390.1:0-5609 GCA_964194995.1 uncultured Gammaproteobacteria bacterium
GTGCGGTCTGCGACTGCTTCACTAGAACGTGGTCGTGATAGAGCCGGACGATGTTCGTCTGCATCAAGCCGCCGGCGATGGCGGCGGCATTTGACGTCGTGATGAACTGTTCGAACTCGGCTATGCGTTGCCAGTTGCAGAAGTCTTCGACAAACAGGCCATCTCCCGGCTTGGAAGCAACCATCGACAGCGAACTCGGCTTATCGAGGACGTGCTCGATTCCGGCTTCAACGAGTGCGACCTCATCGGCGGACGCGACTCCCCGCACGCAGACGACGCCGTCACGCGAGAAGGCCTCGATCTGGTCCGAACTCACCTGCATTCTGTCGCCAAGCTACTACCGGTGGCAGGCTGCCAGGCATGACCCTTCATTGGTGTGTTCACGAGGCCCGTTCGGCGAGTGACGCCAATATCATCGAACCAACCGATAGGAGAATCACTTGGCAATCAGCGATTACCGCGTCCGGAAAATGGATCTGGATAGCTACGACAATGTGGCCGGAGGGCCTGGAATCAGCGATCAACGCTCTAGACCAGGAAGGTTGGATATTCGTATCGTGTGTATCGCAACCTCACCACTCCGACCTGGGCATCCACGAGACATCTCCCACTGATAGTGGCGAAGACCCCTATGACGCCGTCTGGCAGCAGCCAACAGGGCCTACCTTCTATGGCGTCTTTAGGCGCCTACCTACATCCTGAGGTCCAGTGTGAAGGCGTCGACAAACGCTCGATGGGATGACACCATCAGAGGAACCCGCCGAAGTGCAATGACCCCTTGAGCCGCCAGCCGCTCGTCGTCAGGAGATGATCGCGCGCCCGGTTCATCCGCCAAGCAGGTCCTCCATCTTGCCGAGTAGGCGTTTCAGGTCAATCGGCTTGATGTCGTAGTCGTCGCACCCAGCTTCGAGCGCCTTGGTCCGGTCACTGGCCAGTGCATGAGCCGTGAGGGCGATGATCGGTATCGAGGCCGTAACGCCGTCGGCCTTGAGATGGCTGGCCGCCGTCCAGCCATCCATGACCGGCAGGCTCATATCGAGCAAGATGATGTCGGGCGACTCGCTGGTGGCCATATCGACGCCCTGTAGGCCTCCCACCGCCATCACGACGTCGTAGCCCTTCTTGGTGAGGCGCCGCGACAGCATGTCGCGGTTCATCTCGTTGTCCTCAATCAACAACACCTTCGCCACAACTGCCCCTGTTTCTCGTCCGTCGGACGACTACCGCCCTCCTGAGGGCGACCGGATGGCGGCCCCCGGTGATGCGGGGATCACTTGATTGATCCTTGAAAGGATTTCTTCCTCGAAGCCCCGGCCTGGATCGCGGCTCACCACGATATCGTCACCAGTTGGTTGACGAAAGCGCGATCGGTGGTGTGGGCATCCCTGCGGAGTCAACCGGCCGAGTCGAATGGGAAGTTCATCTGCGTGGATGTAGTTAGACGCTGTCGTAACGACGGCTGAGAAGCGAGGAACGAGCCACCCCACGAAGCCACAAGTAGCCGTCCTAGTGACGGATCGGGTCAGGTCGACCCGACCAGGAAGTAGGTGTTGAGCTCCCCCTTCCCCTTGGCCTTTACCAAGCCGCGATACTCGAACTCGTATTTGGCCTCGAGGAGACCATACGTCGATTCGGAGACCTGGACCCGGCCAGGAACTCCGGTCGACTCCATGCGGCTCGCGGTGTTCACAGCGTCACCCCATAGGTCGTACGCGAATTTGGTCGAACCGATGACACCTGCCACCACGGGCCCCGTGTTAATGCCCACACGAATACTCAGGGGCTCCTTTACTTCTGCGTTGTAGTCGCCGATGGCTGCGAGCATGCCCAGCCCCATCTCAGCGATCCGCTCGGCATGGTCAGGTTGGGGCAGCGGCAACCCTCCGACGACCATGTAGGAATCGCCGATCGTCTTGACCTTTTCCACGCCGTGGTGGGTTGAAAGTGCATCGAACGCTCCGAAAACGGCGTTCAGCCGTTCAACGAGTGTTGCCGCCGAGATCTTGGCCGACATCGCTGTGAACCCGACGAGGTCGGCGAAGAGCACCGTGACCTGTGGAAAGCCGTCGGCGATCGCGCTCTCCCCCGCCTTGAGACGGTCGGCGATGGCAACGGGAAGGATATTGAGGAGCAGCCGGTCAGACTGTTCCCTCTCGACTTCGATCTGGCGGAGGTACTCTTCTTCACGATCGCGCAACCGCTTCTTCTCCAGCGATGATCCGATCCGGGCCTTGAGTAGCACGGGGTCAAACGGCTTCGGAAGGAAGTCGTCGGCGCCCATCTTGATGCATCGGGCGACGCTGTCGACTTGATCGAGTCCAGACAGCATGATCACCGGAATCTTGCGCAGCTCATCATCGGCCTGCAGCAACTGAAGTGCCTGGTAGCCGTCCATTACCGGCATCATGATGTCGAGCAGGATCACGTCGAAACTCGACCGACGCGCTATGTCCAGTGCCGCCTTGCCATTCTCCGCCGTTTCGAACGTGTGACCTTCCCGCTTGAGCCGCCGAGAAAGGAGGTCCCGGTTCGTCTCGTCGTCGTCGACGATGAGGAGATGGCCCGGCGCTTCCGGCTCTGAGGTCTTGTGGGCATCGAGGTCCTGCAGCGTCGCGACGACGTCGTAGACCATGCTGAGGTTCTCCGACGGTTCTGCTTCGAGCGCGGGTGCCTCCTCATACGTCCCGAACGCGACAATGTCGTTGATCAGATCTGTCATTTGCAGCGCCGAAGCTCTGATCCGCTCGAGGTCTGAGACCACGTTCTGGTCCAGGTCGTTCTCGTCGTCGATCAGCATTTCGGAGTAGCCGACAGCGGCGCTGATGTCGTTGCGAAGTTCGAGACGAATCCGCTCACCGAGCGCAGCCATGTCCGACATGTCGATTTCGCCGGACTCGACGGCCTCCACGCTCAGGATCTCGTTGACTGTTGCAAGCAGGGATTGGCCCGCGCCATGGACCTTCTCGAGGTCTTCCGCCCAGGGCTCGCCGTCGTCCCGTGCGTCATCGAGAAGCATCTCGCTGTAGCCGATAATGGCATTGATGGGTGTACGGAGATCGTGCCTTTTGGCGGCGATGAATACCTCCAGGGTTCGGTGGTCCGCCGCAGGCTGATCGGGGGCGTTCGTGGGATCAGTGGAGGTGGCGTCCGTCATACCCGAGTTCCTAGAGCGTTAGCGTGGCGGGCATCCTGCTGCGCTCGTACATCCAGGTCCGGCATCAGCCCTCGTCAGCCGTAGGCTCGCCTGAAGCGTCATCTTCATATTCGCTTACTGTGGCCGGCAACATGATCGTGAAAGTCGATCCCACACCGACCTCACTCTGCAAACTGATTTCGCCCCCCATCATCCGGCAAATCTGGCGAGTGAGCGCGAGACCCAGGCCGGTCCCACCGAAGTCGCGGGTAGTCGAGTCGTCGACCTGGGCGAACTCTTCGAACACCAGGTCCAGCTTGTCTTTCGGAATGCCGATCCCGGTGTCCGTCAAGGCTAGGGATATCCATGGTTCACCATCTTTTGATATCCGGCGGGCCTTGAGCGTGATGCGTCCTTCCTCCGTGAACTTGGCGGCGTTAGAGATCAGGTTCAAGAGGGCCTGTCGCACCTTGGTGACGTCGGCGTGCATTTCGCCCAGGTCATCTCCATACTCCTTCACAAACTCGTTCCCTTTCCTCTCGATCATGGGCATAGCGGTCGTCACCACTTCATTCAAGGCTTGAGCGACCTCGAAGGTCTCTAGGAACAGATCCTTATGGCCGGCCTCGATCTTCGAGAGATCCAGGACATCGTTGATAAGCGACAACAGATGCCTACCTGCAGAGTTGATCTTCTCGAGATCGGGAACCAGCTCCTCGTACCCATCGTCCTCTGCATCTTCGGTGAGCATTTCGCTATACCCGATGATGGCGTTCATCGGGGTGCGCAATTCGTGACTCATGTTGGCCAGAAAGGTGCTCTTCGCTTGGTTGGCATGCTCTGCCGCGCGCATCGCCTCCTCGAGAAGTCGTTCCATCTCTTTGCGCTCGGTGATATCGAGTTCAATCCCACCGATGGCCACGGTGTTCCCAGCGTGATCAGCGATCGGGAACCTGACGGACGCAAGCACGTGCTCGCGACCTCCCCGTTGCATCGTCAACTCCTCTCCTACTGGCTCGTTCCGATCGAGGACCTCACGATCATGCGCCATATTGACTTCCGTCTGCATGTCGAGGTGGGTCAGCCCTTCTACCTCAATAAGCGTCTTGCCCCGGAGGTCTTCATTGGACAAGCTATAGAATTCTTCATAGCGGCGGTTGACCAGAATGAATCTTCCGTCGACATCGCGCAGCAGAACCATCGCTGGCATGTTGTCAACGACGGTTTGGAAGCGGGCCCCTTCACTGCGGGTCCGTTCCACAACGCGGCCCAGCTGAGTCCCGACGGCACCCATGACCTCGAGGAGACCTTCATCGGGCGCAATCAGCTCATCTGAGAAGAACTCGAGCACGGCGACGACTTCCGTCCCCACCAGAACCGGGAATGCGATCCCCGTCTGCAACCCCACGGCCTCGGCCACCGGTGTTCGCGGGAGGCCACTGTCGACGGTCTGGACATCGCCCCAGGCGGGGCGCAGGCTAGCGAGGACGCGTCCGGGGTTGCCCTCGCCCGTATGGAGGATGGTCTCGTCAGTGGCGTCCCGAAACGGCCCATGGCGTTCCGGGTCTGCCAGCTGCCAGATGTCGGTTGGGACCAGCAGGTTGGAATCGTCCTCATCGACCAGATAGGCATGCCCGACCGGCCAGCCGGTGGCGGCACACACCTCCCGAACGGAGGTCCGCAAGGCCTTATCTACCGTCTGAGCCTCGTTAGCCGCGGACGCCGTATTACGCAGCAACCGGAGAGCGGCCGTGTGAGCGTTGATCCCCTCGAGCACGTTGTTGTATTGCTGGGCGATTTGGCCAACTTCCGTGTGCGGCTCCACTGCTACGGGTGTGGAGTAGTCGTTGGTCTGCCGCTGCTTGTCCATCTCGGTAAGCAGGTCGAGGATCTCGGTGCTGGCCCCGTGCTCGGCCACGTTGAGGCCGATTCGCTCGCCGTCGGGATCGACTCGGAGAGGGAACCGGCGGTTGATCAGCCAGAGGAGCAGGAAGCCGAGGCCGAAGGCCCAGACGAAACCAGCGAGAACTCCGGTCGCCTGCACCCAGAGTTGCGACAACCGGCCATCACCGCCCCAGGCCTCGGGGTTTCCGAAGAGAGCCACGGCGAGAGTGCCCCAGATTCCGGCTCCGAGGTGAACCGGGACCGCGCCCACCACATCGTCGATCTCAACCCGCTCGAGGAGAACGGTGACACCGTACATGACCACACCGGCAATGCCTCCGATGATGGCGGCATCGGCCGTCGAGACAATGTTCGCCGAAGCCGTGACCGCGACAAGTCCCGCCAGGGCGCCGTTCATCGTGGTAACGACGTCGACGTGTCCTCCCGTCCGCCATGATATCGCCATGGCCACCAGCCCGCCGAAAGCTCCTGAGATCGTCGTGTTGACGATGATGGTGGGCACGTCGCTGTTGAGCGCCAGCGTGGAACCTCCGTTGAATCCGAACCAGCCCAACCAGAGAATGAAAACGCC
>CAXMPS010000391.1:0-2406 GCA_964194995.1 uncultured Gammaproteobacteria bacterium
TGTAGGTCATCGGTGATCGAATCGGTCGCGGCGCCGAAACGATCCAGCGAGTCGACGATGGCTTCTCTGCCTTCGAAATCGCCGGCGAATTGGCCACGGCCACCGGTGTGCCACACCGCGTCATCTGACACGAGGCTGGCCGCTGCACCCGTATCGCCCCTTCCAAGGGCGGCGAACCAAGCGTTCACCAAATCGACGTTGGGATGGTCGGACATAGAAGACTCCCCTCGATTGACTAGAGAGACCACGACTAGGGCTCATGTCGCGAGTGCGAGCCTACCGATCGAGCCGCAACAACGACGGAGGAGCAGCGCCGGTGCGGAACATATCCGCGAGCGATATCGAATTGCATCATGGCAAGCCGTGGACTCTGCGGGGTGGCATTACAGGTGGGGCCCCAACTGGAACCGCGAGCAGGCCTCGACCTCACACGCGCCGAACCCCGGCCACCTTCGCTATGCCTTGGGGTAGGCGTCCGGGATCCAGCATTCGCGGAGCGACCGAAACTGGGTGGTCCAGGCCGGGATCCGCACCTTCGACCATAACGGAAGGGACCACCCGTTGGTAGTGGCCCCTTCCCCCTTTGAACCGGCACCCCTTCCCGTGGATGCGCAGCCCCCACCAACATGATCCACTCGAACCACCGCAGCCACATCCCCAGAATGGATTGACAGGCCACCGACACCCCAGAAACCGGACGGGCTCCAACAGTCAATCTCGTCCGAGCAGGTCGCGCATAATGCCGGTTATGCGCTACCTGGGATCGGCGTTCGGTCACACTTGCGCGAACAGATTGCCGGATCTCGGGGGTCCGCGCGCGCATGGGGCTGGCGTGGAGTGACGATATGTGCGGCCGATCTTCAGGTCGCGAGCGATGACGCAACGCATACCTGAGGACTCATTGCCGTATCTGCTAGATGCGGGGGTCGCTGTTGTTCTGCCAGCACCGAAGGCCATCCCCCTCCGCTGGGGAAGGTGAAGGCCCCGACGCCGACAGTCTGGGACGATTAGCGAGGGATCTAGTCCGATCAATAGAATACTGTGATGGTCGATGGGCCGGCCAGGAGTGTGCATGGTCGAGTTCAGAGGTATCAGCTGGGCGGGTGTTCCCGTCGACGACTTCGACGCGGCGATGTCGTTCTTTCGTGATCGACTTGGAATCCCTGTGTCCCGCCTGAACGAGGATCGCCAGTACGCCCATTTCCGGATGGCCAATGGCGATCTCGTCGAGCTGTTCGGGCCGGAGAACCCTTACAAGGAGCATCACCGCAACGTGGTAATAGCTCTCCAAGTGCAGGACATTGCCGAGGCCCGAGCTGAACTTACGTCTCGTGGGGTCGAGTTCGTCACAGAGATCCGCACCTGGGAGCACGAGGCGTGGTGTTACTTTGTCGGGCCTGACGGTCTGCTCTTCGAGATCCAATCGGTCGACCCCGCCCCCTGACCGCGTGCGCTATATGATGGCCGCTGGCGTCCCCTGGTTTGTGACGATGTAGAGCCGGTTGTCAGGACCTATGAAGTAGGCCCAGGTCTCACCGTCCGGTGCCGATTCCACATCGGTTACGAACTCGACCCCTTGTGAGATGAGTTCCTGGCGTGCGGCGGCCACGTCGGCCACTTCGAGCCCGACCACTGGTCCCTCCATCAACCGATACTTGGGTTTCCGGTCTCGGTTGGTCGGTCCGAAGACCTCGAAACCCTGCCCAGACGGGAACCGAAACATGGCTACCACCTTCTCCTCGTCCAGGTCTTCAAGCTCCAACTCCAAAACATCGGAGAAGAACTGCACGGTGGCCTCGAAGTCAGCGGCCAGAAGTCCGATCCACTGGTAGCCCTCAACCTCCACCACGCCTCCTCGGCCGACGGAATAGCGATGGATTCGATCCTATCCGACCGCACAACACCCCGCACATAACGGCACATATGCGCTAGCTGCCAGAGTTGACGAGGGAGCGCATATTGCCGGTTATGCGCTACCTGAGATCGGAGTGCGGTTCGTTTTGGGGTGCCCCGGCCCGGCAGGGGTATGGCCCTCCGCAGTACCCTTTCTGACGCTACTGAAACGGAGGATGCATGTCGGTCGTTCCGATTGATCTCGCAGCGGCTCGCACCGCCGTGGATCAGGTTTCGCACCGGGTTGAGGAGCTCCTCCGTTCAATTCCCGACACGTCCGTTCCGGTTCCCGGGCTGGAGTGGACCGCAGGGGAGACTGGGGCACACATCGTCACGTTGACGAGTTGGTTCGTCGACTACGTCACGGGGCGCAGCAAGCCCCCGGTCACCACCGCAGAGCTCCCAGCCTTTAATGCCGAGCGGATCGCCAACTTCACCGAACGAGACGGAACACGACTGGCGGGTCATCTCCACGAGACGGTGCAGGATTTCCTCTCCACTACGAGTGAGTAT
>CAXMPS010000392.1:0-1630 GCA_964194995.1 uncultured Gammaproteobacteria bacterium
GCGATCACCTGCTCCAACAGCTGCTCATCTGTAGGTGGGAAAGGCTGACCGGCAGGCAGGGTGAGACTGATCATCCCCAGGCGTTCTCCGTCATGAGTGATCTCAGCCATCCGGTCCGCCCCCGGGATCGCCGAGCCGACCGGGACCTCAAAGGGCATTTCCGCTTCCTGCGGCCACGATGCGATCCGATGAAGCATCTGCTCTCTCTGAACCCAGATAACCGCCCCGGTAGCCGTAGTTCCCTCGGTCAGAGACTCCGCGACCTGTTCCAGGACGTCGGGATCGACCGCAGCCATGCCTTGGGAAAATGACGAAAGCACCTCATAGGGCGTGGCCCGACGTCCATAGACCAGTCGATTAGCGACCTTCTGCAGTCGACGCCGCAACGGCTGGAATGCAATCGCGATCACCACAGTTGCGGCTATCCCCAGCCACACATTCGGCTCGTCCTCGGTACCAAACAGCAGGCCAACGCCAACAACGATCCCCACATAGACCGCAGTGATAAAGACAGCCAGCGACGCATACACAAACGTCCTCGAAATAACAACATCCACGTCATAGAGCCGGTACTTGCCAATGGCAACGCCGTAGGAAGAAATCAGGATCACTAAGGCAACGAGGAGAGGCCATCGAGGGTCGGCAACCCCGATCGCGTCGGCGCCTAGTGTCAAAAGAAAGAGGCCGCCGGCGACAGCCGCTCCCCAGACCACCAATCGGAACTGCTGACGCTCGACCCCCGAGCTCTTCCGAAAGCGAACAATCATCGCGGCCACAGAGACCGGGACTACCAAGGGGTTAACAGTTTCGCCGATGGCTATCAGCCGCCCGTGCCGATAGTTGTCCGCAAGAGTGCTGAAGGCGCCGCTGTACGGGACCATCCCCGAAGGACGAAAGAGCCACATGAAGCCGAGCGAGCTCAGTATCACGGCACCGATCGACGCCCAGATCGCCCAACGCCAGCGTGGTGAAGGGGGTCGACCGTCGGGGAAGAGCAGCAGTCCCACCGTAAATGCCAGCAACAGCGGAATGTACAACCATGACACCATCATCGGGACGAGAGCGGGGAGCGGGGGAAAGTCCGCGGGCGCCGCCTGCAGGAGGGTCTCGAGGGTGAATCCGTAGTTGCCCGCCATCTGAAAGCTCGCTGCCAAGCTGAGACAGAACAGCCCGGTGGTTAGCGCAACTACGGCCGAGGTCCAGATCGCTCCGTTGCGGGGCTGATGGGGCAGTACCAGCCAGGCGATCAGCCCGAAGCCGATGGCCGCGGCGCCGTTGTGCAGTAGCCATTCGTCCCAAAACACGCCGGGACCATGCAGTGCGAGCACCCAGATCCAGCCCACCAGGGCACTACCCATACCCACTCCGGCCATAGTGCGGCCAACGGTGATTCGGGCTCGATCAGTCATGATGACCTCACAGGGAATCGGTAGGCCTGAACCGGAGCCACCCGACCCTTGACGGTCTCGGGCTCCAGCACGTCGGCGTCGGGTTTGGTTGCAATCGCATCCCATGTCGGCTCGCTGAGCACGGTCTCGCCCGGCTCGGCCCACTGTTGCAGCCGCTGGCTGAGGTTCACGGTGTCGCCAACGATGGTGTACTCGAGACGTTCCTCTGAGCCGAGTAGCGC
>CAXMPS010000393.1:0-1603 GCA_964194995.1 uncultured Gammaproteobacteria bacterium
AGTGACTCCCTGGCTCGAAGACATGACATTTTACGACCAGGTGGACGGTCGCGTCGATAACCATTCCTCAGGTAGCACCCACGTACAAGAGAAAACAGACACGCAACACAATGCCCAGAACCAGCCAACCCAGAAGCGCCACGGACCCGACAGACGAGACGGGGGACCGGACAGAAACAATGGTGTTCAGCCACGACGGTGACTTTCTCGCCTTCCAGACCGAAGCGCCCCTGCCCCGGATCGAAGTCTGGTCTGTGGGAGAATGTCGGCTGGTACACCAGACCGAGGAACACTCTTGGGGTCCCGACTTCAACGGGGACGGCCTGTTGAGCTACGCGTTGGACTGGTTAGAGGGCGTCGCGGTCGTCGCGCACAACGCGCGCATTCGGCGCCCAATTCGCAGCACCTTGACGCACTCGAACCGGCATTCTGTTCCTCCAATTCGAGCCACAGCCCGATCTCAGGTAGCGCATAACCGGCAATATGCGCTCCCTCATCAACTCTCTCAGCTAGCGCATACGTGCCCATATGGGCGGGCGATGCGAGCGGTCTTTTGGGCTGTAGGTTCCTGGTGGTCTGGCTGAGAGCGGCCCGTCGCTTCAAGGGACTTCTGCTGGAGCGCCGGACATGGGAGTCCCCGTGCAGTCAAGTGAGGGACTCCCTCTTACGAGAAGATCGGTCCCCGTCCTGGCGAACCAGTTGGTAGGGTTCGCCGAGAGGGGGATCTCATGACCGGACCCAGACTCAGAGCGGCGCTGGTGGTGGTCTTGGTTGGCATGCTTCTGCTGCCCGCGGGTGTCAGGGCGCAGAACAACGCACCCGATCTCGTGCCCGGCCTGTGGGAGGGTTCGATGCTTTTCTCGGGCACCCGCGAGTCGAGCGGTACGCGAGCCGATGGCACCTCCTACGCCTCGAAGACCAAGGTGACCGCAAGCGGCACCACCTTCCAGCTCCTCGTCGACGACGACGGGCAGATCATCGAAGGCGAGATGGTGGTGGACATCAAATGGGAGGCCAACGACACCGGGACGACCCCGGTGACGCTCGATCGGTACGACGTCGATCACAACCACACCCTTAGCGGCAGCTTGAGCGTCTCGGGAACGGCCTCCCGGATCGTGGCATCCGGGACTTTGACGTGGGATATCCAGACCACCGACACTGCAGGGAATCTCGTCGAGGAGGTATCGGGTCCCAGAGCGGAGGAGGTCGAGTGGGTGTTCGCAGCATCCGAGGCCGACTGCACCACGATCAACGGCGGCTTGATCGAGACGATGGGCAGGACGTTGGTGCCGGTCGCGACCTCCCCTCAGGTCGTCTTCGACGACGACTTCGAGTCCTTTCACGATCTCGTGAGTGTCATCTGGGCATGGCCCCAGACACAGGACCCGGAGGTGATCGGTGCTGCGGTCGCCGAAGTCGAACAGGCAGCGAACGAGATCCTCGCGGGCATACCGAGCGTGGCCGATCTGCTGGTCTTGGTGCACGCGGTCGAGGCCCTCCGCGCGGAACTGGCACGACTGGAAACTTGTCAGCTCGTTCCGCCCGGCTCCCTACCGCAGACATCCGACTCATGGCTGGCGACGATCATTCAAAAGGCGCT
>CAXMPS010000394.1:0-8519 GCA_964194995.1 uncultured Gammaproteobacteria bacterium
CCCACCGGCACCGCCAACAAGCGCTATCACATGAACCTGTTGGCGGAGAACGAAGTCGGTTACCGCAATCTTCTCCAGTTGAGCTCCAAGGCGTTCCTCGAGGGGTACTACTACAAGCCGCGGATGGACTTCGATCTGCTCACCCAGCACTCCGAAGGCATCATCGCGACCTCCGGTTGTCTAGGCGGCCTTGTGCCGCAGCTCCTCGCTCCTGATTCGGTCAGTGAGGAAGGCAACAAGGGACAGATTCGGGACTTCGACGCCGCTATTGCCGCTGCTGGCAAGTTCCAGGACATTTTTGGGAAGGACAACTTCTTCATCGAGGTGCAGGACCATGGCCTGGCAGCACAGAACGCAATCATGGGCGACCTTCTCGACATCTCTGCCAAGACCGGAGCGCCTCTGCTCGCGACCAACGACGCCCACTTCACCAAGCGATCAGAACACGATGCCCATGACGTTCTTCTCTGTATTCAGACCGGTTCGCTCCGAAGTGACCAGGACCGACTTCGGTTCGAAGGCTCCGAGCACTACCTCAAGACGGCCAACGAGATGCGAGCCCTTTTCCCCGACGCTGAATTCCCTGAGGCATGCGACAACACGTTGTTGATCGCCGAGCGTGCCAACGTCGATATCGAGTTCGGAAGGATCCTTCTCCCGCACTTCGACGTGCCAGAAGGGGAGACCGAGGTCAGCTATCTCCGGTCACTGGTCGACAGCGGAGCCGACGAGCGATACGGACTCAGGCCCAAACCCGAGGTATGGGAACGGATCGAGCACGAACTCAAGATCATCGAAGAGATGGGTTTCCCCGCCTATTTCTTGATCGTTTGGGATCTGATTCGACACGCAAGGGAAAACAGGATCAGGGTGGGTCCGGGGAGAGGGTCTGCCGCGGGTTCGATTGTCTCCTACTGCCTGAAGATCACCGAGCTCGACCCGCTCGAGTATGGCTTGATCTTCGAGCGGTTTCTCAACCCGGGTCGGCGCCAAATGCCGGACATCGACATGGATTTTGACGAGCGTTATCGCAGTGAAATGATCGGATACGCAGCAGAGAAGTACGGAGCCGATCGGGTGGCTCAGATCGTCACTTTCTCCACGATCAAGGGAAAGCAGGCGCTGAGAGACTCCGCTCGCGTCCTTGGTCATCCGTACAGCGTCGGAGATCGTTTGGCGAAGGCGATGCCGCCCCCGATTCTGGGCAAGGAGGCACGGTTGGCCCAGGTGTTGAGCCCGCCGCCTTCTGAGGCCGATGCAACCGCAAAAGATTGGTATTCAAACGCCCAAGGCCTCAGGGATCTGTATGAGGCAGATCCGGCTGTCAAAGAGACGGTCGACGCCGCTTTGGGACTCGAGGGTTTGCGTCGCCAGGATTCGATCCACGCTGCCGCGGTTGTCATCGCCCCCGAGCCGATTACGAACATCGTTCCTGTTCAACAAAAGGGTGAGGGTGCCGAGATCGTTACCCAGTACGAGATGTACGGAGTGGAGGCGCTCGGGCTCCTCAAGATGGATTTTCTCGGCCTGCGCAACCTATCGATTATCGAGAGATGTCTCGAGTTGGTGGAGAAGAGCCACGGCTCCCCCGTTGACATCGACCAGGTCCCGCTCGATGACGCGAAGACATTCGAGCTGCTCCAATCGGGCGACACGGTGGGTGTGTTCCAATTGGAGGGCAACGCTATGCGTTCCCTCATCAGGTCACTCCGACCCGACTCATTCAACGATGTGATCGCCCTCGTCGCGCTGTACCGGCCAGGACCCATGGGGGCCAACATGCACACCCTCTACGCAGATCGAAAGAATGGTCGTGCCCCAATTGAAGAATTGCATCCGGCTCTGACCGAACTTCTCGCCGACACCTATCAGATCATGGTCTACCAGGAACAGGTCATGCAGGTCGCGCAGGAGATTGCCGGCTATTCGATGGCTGACGCCGACCAACTCCGCCTGGCGATGGGGAAGAAGATCAAGTCTGTCATGGCCGCCGAGCGGACGAGCTTCGTTCAGGGTTGCGTCGCCCAGGGCTACACCGAGGAGGTGGGCCGAGACATCTTCAAGCTGATAGGACACTTTGCCGGCTACGGGTTCAACCGCAGCCACAGCGCGGGGTATGGGCTGGTGGCTTACCAGACCGCCTACCTGAAGGCTCACTACCCACCCGAGTATCTGGCTTCGCTCCTCACGGCCACAAAGAAGGACAAGGACCGAACGGCTATCTATCTCAACGAGTGTCGACAGATGGGCATCGAAGTGCTCGTTCCCGACGTCAACGAGTCAGAGTCGGACTTCACCGTTCGCAGCGGTCGGATCCGGTTCGGCCTGTCGGCGGTGAGAAATGTTGGGGAGGGAGTCGTCGAGAAAATCGTCGAAGCCAGAGAGGAAGGGCCTTTCACCTCATTCCAGGATTTCGTCGACCGAGTGGACATGTCCGCCCTCAACAAGAGAACAATTGAATCTCTGGTCAAGGCTGGGGGGTTTGACAGTATGGGCGCACCCCGAAAAGGCCTCACCCTGATCTTTGAGCAGGTACTCGATGCGACGGTCGAGCGAAGGAGAAACGAGGAGATAGGTCAGTTCAGCCTTTTTGCCGGGGATGCCGATGCAGTTGCCGAATCGCAAGTCGACGTCCCCGCCCTCGAATGGCCGAAGAAGATCCAACTGGCTTTCGAGAAGGAGATGCTGGGTCTGTACGTGTCGGATCATCCCCTTCTGGGAGCAGGACCCTCGCTGGCGGCGGCCACGAGCTACTCCATCGGCGAATTGGGGGAGCTCACCGATCGCACAGCCCTCACCGTCGGTGGGCTGGTGGGGGTGATAACTCGCAGGTGGACCCGCAACGGCGAGCCGATGATCTTCTTCCAGCTGGAGGGTCTCGAAGGGTCGGTAGAGGTCATGGCATTTCCCAAGACGGTCCGCGACTTTGGCCATCTAGTCGTCGAGGATGCGATCGTGGTTATCTCAGGCCATCTCGATCAACGGGGAGACGACGTCAAGGTGATGGCGCGAGAGATAGCCGAGTTCAAGTTGAGAGACGATTCCGTCGTGAGACTGAAAGTGGCCACAGCCCGGCTTACGCCTGAGTTCGTGACACATCTAAAGGCGATTCTCGGCAATCATCCCGGTTCGGCTTCGGTCTACCTACATATGACCAGTGAGAAGGGAACCAAGGTGCTTCGGCTCGCAGACAGTCACCGGGTGGAGCCGAGGTCAGCGCTGCTCGCCGAATTGAAGGAGCTGCTCGGCCCTAGCGCCATTCTCTGATCAGCGGCGCCAGAGCCGAAATCTACTCTCCGCTAGCGCTGCTGCCCGACCGTGATTTCGTCCGAGGACGTAGGCGACAGCGGCAGAGCCGCCAGCCGCTGTCGCGACCGCGCTAGCGGCGAACGCCCGCTTCGTCTTCCGAGCGAAAATCACCACCGGCCAGGCTCTCTCGCGAGCGACGGCGTCGAGGTGTGAGTCCGGGTTCACAGCAACGGGGTGACCGACCACCTCCAACATGGGCAGGTCGCTAATCGAGTCGGAGTAGGCGTAACACAGTTCGAGGTCGTATCCGCGTTCGGCCGCCAACTTCTCGATGGCTGTCGACTTGCCGGCACCGTAGACAAATGGGCCGTCCAGCTCGCCCGAGTAGCGACCGTCGACAACCTTTCCTTTGGTCCCGATGGCTCCGGTCATTCCAAGTGCGGTTGCCAGCGGCTCGACGATGAGCTGGGGTGATGCCGACACAATCCACGTGTCGCGCCCTTTCTCATGGTGCATCTTGAGGAGCTTTCGCGATTCCGGCCGAACTCGCGAGACCAGCTTGGGCAGGGCTGCCCGCCCGACCTCGTCCAAAGATCCAGCCGGGCTACCTGCGATTCGGGTTAGGAATGCGCCCCGGATCTCATCCGATGCCTCTCCGTTGTCGCCGATCACCTTGAAGCTGAGGGCGGCGATCCCCCATTTGAGGATGTCGGTGTTCGAGGCAAGTCCCTCTCTCCAGGCTTCGACGCCGACAGGGAAAGCCGACGCACCTGACATGAGCGTACGGTCGAGGTCGAAGAAGGCAGCTGATTGGGGCATACGTCCAGCTTATCCTGCTGAAAATCCCAGCTCTTCCCACGGCATGTCCGAGGACGACTGGAGCAGGTCTGCCAGACCATGGAGATTTGTAGGTGGATGAGCCGACCAAGGAACCGTGGCGATGTGGGCTCCGTAGCGAGAGGAAAACTCCTGCCGACTGTCACGCTGGCGGATGGTTTCGGCAGCCCATTGCTCCAGGTTGTGAGCGAGGGCTGAGGATGTACCAGGAGGAGCCGTGGCTTCCGCCCATTCGGACGGCAAAACGCGGTTGAAGACGACTGCTGCCGGAGCCGAGGCCAGACCGGGGAGCGCTCGGTAGAAGCGGATCGCCTCTCTAACGGGGGCCGGATCGGAAGTCGTGACGACAATCACCGCGGAGGATCCAAGAACGGCCTCGATCTCACGTCCTCGCTGAGATACGCCGTCGTATGTGGTTCGAAGGTCGAGAAGGAACTCCGCGACGCGCTCAAGTAGATCCGAGCCCAGGATCGAGTCGGCGATACGTAGGACGGGACGGCCGGCGACGTTGAACAGGAAACGCCGGCCGGGCAAAGGACCGCCGGTGATCCATCGGAGGAGACGGCCTCCCACGAGATCAGCCATCTGGGCCGGCGCAGTGAAGAAATCTATGCCGCCACCTGATGGTGGTGTATCGACCACGACGAGATCCCACGCTTTGGCCTGAACAAACGTTGCGGCCTGATCGGCGGCGGCATACGACTGAGACGCCGGGAAATGCTCTGAGGCGGCTCGGAAGAACTCGTTGTCGACGAGCCGGGCAGCCACGTCCGGCTCCGCATGCCGTTCGGCGACTGCCCGCCACGAGGCGGAGGCATCCAGCATCGCGGCCCAAAGTCTTTTCTCAGAGGGGTGAGGTTGGGGTTCATTACCGAGGTTCTCGACGCCGAGAGCGGTGGCAAGTCGTCTAGCCGGATCGACCGTGACAACGAGGGTGCGCATACCGGCGCGCGCAGCCGTAACTCCCAGTCCGGCGGCGATCGTTGTCTTGCCGACCCCGCCTGCCCCGGTCACAAGGAGTGTCCTCGTCACAGGATGTTCTCCAGTTCATCGCTGAGGTGGGCGGCAACTTCGCCGGGTGTGAAGAGTCCGAACAGGTAGGGAAGCTCGAGATCTGCCGGGAGTTCTTGCAGCCATTCTTGTTGCTCTTGCCAGAGAGCCCGATGCAGATTGGCTGCATCCCCGACGGGACCCTTCGGGGAGTCGGTACCTTCGAGTTCGGTGAGAATCCGGTTGGCGATGATCGTCGGCTTCGAGACCAGGTTCTCGTTGTTGATCCAATTCAGAGTCTCGCTCGTCTCGGTCGTGGGCAGCTCCTCGGGCAGAGTCACCAACACGAGCCGGGTCTGAGATGGGTCCCTCAACGTGTCTCTCATCACCTCGGCCTGAGCGAGGATCCGCCCCGTCGGCACCAGCTCTCCGATGGTCACCGGGGCCCTCAGAAACGATCCGATCTGGCCGGTGGGTGGAGCATCGGCCACCACAATGTCCCATCGATCCTCTTTGACTTCCCATATGGCCTTTCCGATTGTGATGATCTCCCGGATTCCGGGGGCAGTAGTAGCAAGAGCATCGAAAGCACGTGCCACCGGGCCGAATCGCGAGATGCCGCGGACGCCCAACTGGAGAGACAGATACTCCAGCAAAGCGTCGGAGCGCACCATTCGCATCGCATGGAGCCCCGGCCTGACCTCGCGCGGTTCGAATGCTAGGGGTCCCGAGTTGAGGTGGGTCGACAGACCCCTGCCATCACCCATTTCCATCGCCAGGACACGCAGACCGCGGCGTTGTGCCAGGAGCGCCATCCCTGCCGCCAGGGCCGACTTGCCCGCGCCGCCTTTGCCCGAGACGATGACGAGTCGTTTGTCTATCACTGGTGGGCCACGAGACGGGGCACTACAGCCAGGGGATCAGTCGGGCTGTCCCAGAGGAATCCGAAGGACCAGCTGATTGTCCTCAACGGTCCAGGCGGCGGTGCCAACCAGGGCGAAATCGGTGTAGTCGGTCTCGGCCTGTTCCATGAAGTGGCGACGTTCCTCCCCTGCTACCGGCGGTAAGGGTCGGTCTTTCACGGCGGAGGCGCGCTCCTGATACCTTTGCAGCATTGCGTCAACATCAAATTGGGCCATGGTTTTACGGTAGTAAGTGCCTGGAAGGACCCGACCATCGTGTCCGGGTTCGTATTCGGCGTACCCGGATCTCGGCCAAAGTCGGCCGGAATTCAGGGTGACGTTGAGCGACGCCTCTCCTCGGCCTTACGTTCCCCCTCGAGTCGTTCCAGATCCACGTCGGTGTAATCGACGTACGTCATCGCGTCCGCAATCAGCCGGTGACCGGCCACGTCGCGGATCGCCCGATGCATCTGGTGTGCCACTGCTCTGTAGGCAGGGTGGCCCGCAGACTGGCTTCTCAGTTCGATGAGGTGAAACGCCTGCCGGGGATTCATTTCCATGACAAATCGGACGTTGAACGCGAAGGGAACGACGTACTGCGCCACCTCCCGCCCGAGATCGGCGCGAATACCCTCGTATAGGTCCCCGGATTGATCCATCAAGGACGCCCATTCGGCGGAGAGCCCTTCAGCCCCGAGTTCGGCTGGGACGTCATAACCCAACCTCGTGGAGAACTGTTGCCACTCCAGAGTCATCAGGCGGTGACGTTGCAGGTCCCGGAACGCCCCGATGTCACACTTGACGTCGAACCGATACATGGTTCGCTCCATTGCTCGCCCCGGCCTGTGACGTCGGTTCCGACGATGTCCCATCATTGCAGCCACCACCTCGGCTCTTTGGGCGGTGGACATCGAACGGGCGATCTCCTGAAGGCGCGAATCGGGAAGCTCCGAGGCGGCGTAAAGGCCGGCGGCGACGATCTTGGTCTCTGTGTCTGGATCCCAGTCGGTGAGGGTCACGCTTGGGCCCGGGTCATCCGCCTCGCCTAGATCGGAACCAAACGTCTCCAGATCTTCGCGGACATCGGCGAGATAGTTCGACCACATCACACCCCGGTCCTCCAGATCCACCCTGGTGAGGAAGGAAGGGATGATCTTGCGCAGCTCGTTCAGCATCATCTCGCCGTAGTCTCGAACCTCCGCCACCGGGCTTGCCTGCATTCGAACCAAAGCCATTTCATAGGCCTGCCCCGTCCCGTAGATTCCGACGTTGGACAACGTCGAGACGGGAAGCAGCCCCCTCACGGTGTCGCAAGCCTTGGCCCGGATGGTGGCGTTGTAGATCATCTTCGAGTCGGACTCGGTGCGGGGGTGTCGCCTCTCGAACACTCGAGTCATCGTGGCCACCATCGCCGAGTAAGAATCGAAAACCCGCTCCATGTGCTCCAGGTAGCGTTTGGAGTGCTTCGACGCCGCGATCTCGTCGGGGACCAGATACCGGTATCGGCTTCCAAGTCGGGCGTCGTATTTGATATATCGCGTCGATTGCTCGAGATAGGCGGCCAGCCGGCCCCACTCGAGGACCTTGGTGAGAAGGTTGGACGCCTGTTCGCAAGCAAGATGGGCGCCGCCGAGTTGGGCTACCGAGTCGTCGCCGTAGTCGAAGAACACGCGCTTATAGAGCCGTTCCGCGCGCTGTGTCGAGACGAGTGGATCGTCTTCCGTCTCGGAGGAGATATTGGCGATACCGGTTTCAGGGTCGGAGACGAACTCGTCGAGAAATAGTCGCCTCAGCGATTTGGGGGATCTCGAGTATCGGGCGAAGAGGGCACCCTTGACCACCTCGGGAAGGTTGACGAGCGCGAACACAGGAAGGTCGACATTGGTGAAGAACCTCGCCAGGACAGACCGCTCCTCGGGGGTAAAGCTCTCTTGGTGGTAGGTCGGCACGGCCGGCGATTGTACGCCTGGTTTGGTCCCTGGACGGTTACCGTCACCAACCGTGGCAGTGCTCTTTGTTCGGCTCGGGATCTTGCTGTTGGCCGGTGTTGCGATTGTCATCGCTGCCTTGCCAATCCTGGTTCTGATTGATCTCCTCGACGGAGGTACCGGGTTGGGCCTGTGCCCCACCGGTCTCGAGGGCTGCGACAACCCGTACACCACAGTGGTCGAGTTCGCGGTCGTTCTGACATTCGGGTTTCTCGCCTCGGTGTTGGGCATCCGTTTGCTGGCGAAGCTCGCCCGGCGGCTCCAAGCAGACGAGTATCAGGTCTCTCAATGAGCCGGGGACACTGACTCCGCTTCGACGGACGCTCGATCTCGCTGCTTGGTGAGGACGATCACGATGGCAACAAGGATCATTGCCCCGCCGATCAGTCCAAGGAGATCGAGGCGCTCGTCAAGGACTAGCCACGCCACCGCCACCCCGAAGGCCGACTCGGAGGCTACGACCACTGCAGCAGTGGTAGCCCCCACGATCGTTTGAGCCCATATCTGCAGAAGAAAGGCGCCCGCGCTGACCCCGAACCCGGTCAGGGCGAGC
>CAXMPS010000395.1:0-1607 GCA_964194995.1 uncultured Gammaproteobacteria bacterium
GCAAATTTCGCCAACGACGCCTCCGACGCGAAACGAGGAGCGGACACCGAGGATCGACTCGGGCCGCCGCGGATGGTTGCCATGGGGATCATCAGCTCGAAAGAGATGTGGACCGGTGTCGCCTTGATGGTCCTGGTCGCCGCTGCCGCAGGCGTTGCCCTCACCCTCATCGCGGGCCCCGTGATCCTGGTCATCGGTGTCCTGTCGATTCTGGCGATGTTGAGCTATGTCGGCGGACCGATTCCGTATGGCTACAGGGGCTTCGGAGAGGTGTTCGTATTCATCTTCTTCGGCCTGGTTGCCACGGTCGGGAGCCGGTACGTCCATGACATGACTGCCCCCCTGTCCGCGTGGCTGCTGGCGATTCCGGTGGGGATGCTGGCCAGCGCCATCCTGGTGGCAAACAACTACCGAGACATCGAAACCGATCGTGCTGCCGGCAAACGAACCGCGGCGGTGATCATGGGACGACGGCGCACCCGGCGTCTCTTTGCCGGCCTTGTATACGGAGCTCTGGTAGCCATCGTGATCTTTGGTGCGCTCGGTTGGACACCCCAGGCGACCATGTTCGCCGGGTTTCTCCTGCCGTTCGCCACAGGGCCTGTGAGGATTGTCTCGCTCAAGACCGAAGGGCCGGCCTTGATCCGTGCTTTGAAGCTCACCGCGCGCCTCCATCTATGGACCGGACTTGTCATAGCAGCCGGATCAGCGACCAGCCTGTGAACGTCAGAAGGACACTCGGCTACTGAGGCTCCGGCCAGTGACCTGAATTCCCAGCCACCTATTGTTTAGAAGTGATCGATTTTCAAACCCACCCGGATCGATATCACCACTGGCGAATGAGAACAGATGGGCCCGTCGCATACCTCGAAATGGATGTCGACCCCGCAGGAGGGCTACTGCCCGGCTACGAGCTCAAGATGAACTCCTACGACCTCTCGGTGGACATTGAGCTCGCGGACGCCGTCCAGCGGCTTCGATTCGAGCATCCCGAGGTCGGTGCAGTCGTGATTCGCTCGGCAATGGACAGGATGTTCAGCGCGGGGGCCAACATCGGGATGCTCGCCTCCGCCCCCCATCCGCTGAAGGTGAATTTCTGCAAGTTCACCAACGAGACACGAAGCGCGATCGAGGACGCGACCAGATACTCGGGACAGCAGTATCTCACTGCGATCAATGGGACGGCGGCAGGCGGTGGCTACGAACTGGCCCTGGCAACCGACCACATCATGCTGATCGATGACGGCAGCACCAGCGTCGCTCTCCCGGAGGTCCCGCTACTCGGGGTGCTCCCGGGGACCGGCGGGCTCACTCGACTTACAGACAAACGATTCGTTCGTCGTGACCGCGCCGATGTGTTTTGCACCGTCGAAGAGGGCATCAAGGGGAATCGGGCCCTCGACTGGAACCTGGTCGATGAACTGGTGCCCCGCCCTGCTTTTGAAGAAACGGTTGCTGAGCGCGCACTCGAGATGGCCACTGCCAGCGACCGACCCGGCGGGGCGAAGGGGGTCATTCTCGAAGAGTTGGAACGGACGATCACAGATGATCGGGTTGAGTACTCCAGCGTCACTGTTGAGATCGATCGTGCGACGAGAGTCGCGACG
>CAXMPS010000396.1:0-4714 GCA_964194995.1 uncultured Gammaproteobacteria bacterium
CGGATGGCGGTGAAGGGCGTTGTCGTCGAATGCCATCTTCCCGTCAAGGGCCATCACCTGGTCGGCGGTGGTGATAACCAGCGGGTTGATCTCAATGAGGTCTGTGTCGAGCTCGGTAGCAGCCGTGCTCAACGCCTTGACGAACCGAGCGAAGCTACGGGCGGCATCACCGGTGATCGCGAGTCCGTGGGCCAGCTCATTGGCCTGAAACGAGGCAAGTCCGATGGCTGGGTCGATCTCAGCCCTGAGGATCTTCTCCGGAGTCTCCGCGGCCACCCTCTCGATCTCAACACCACCCTCCGTGGAAGCCATAACGATGTTGCGGCCGGTGGCCCGATCGAGCAAGACCGCCAGATACAACTCTCGGGCGATGTCGATCCCCTGCTCGACGTACACACGATTGACCGTCTTGCCTCCTTCGCCAGTCTGAACGGTGACCAGCGTGGACCCGAGCATTCTCGAAGCCAGATCTCGCACTGCCTGTTCGGCAGCCGACGTCCCGCCCTTAATGCCGTCTGTGATCACATTGACCCCGGACACACCCGGATGCTCCTTGAATGTCCCTTTACCGCGCCCGCCGGCGTGGATCTGAGACTTGAGGACGACGACCGGATTGCCCGACTCTTCGATCAGGGGCCGGACTGCTGCCACGGCCTCATCGACACTTGTCGCCATCCGACCCATCGGGACCGGGATGCCGCGGGCGGCCATGAGCTGTTTGGCCTGATACTCGTGGATCTTCAATTAGTTCCCTTCTGTCTAAACCTCTTGTTGAACGTTGGCATCGACCCATTCGGCGATACCGTCGAGGGAGGCGCCGGGGGTGAAGATCTTGGCCAAACCCGCTTGTACCAGGTCGGGGATGTCGACTTCGGGTATCACTCCTCCGCCGAACACGACGATGTCGCCCGCCTCGCGAGCCTTCAACTCATCGACAACTTGGGGAAAAAGCGTCTTGTGAGCACCTGAAAGCGAGGAAAGCCCCACGGCGTCGACGTCCTCCTGGACGGCCGTCTCCGCGATCTGGGCGGGGGTTTGATGAAGACCGGAGTAGATCACCTCGAATCCGGCGTCACGCAGGGTCCGGGCGATGACCTTGGCGCCACGGTCGTGACCGTCCAGGCCGGGCTTGGCGATGAGAATTCGTCGAGGCATACCGGCGGGGAAGGCTAGTGGGGCCGTGGGTATTGAAGCGCGCCAGGCAGCTCTGTAAACATCAATCAACACCGACGATAATGTATGGCACAATGTATGGCGTGAAACGCACCACGATCTATCTGCCTGATGACCTCAAGAAGGCCATCGAACGGGAGGCCTCTAGACGGGGCATAACTCAGGCGGAGATCATCAGAGAGGCTGTCGGCACCCATCTCAAGTTGTCAGAGCTACCGAAGGTTGACCTCCCACTGTTTGACGAGCCGCTCGGCTTCGACCTCGCCGGGCGAGTCGACGAGCTTCTCGAAGGCATGGGAGAGGACCATTGATCTGTGACACCAGCGGGCTGCTCGCGAGCCTCTGGCCCGAACAACCCGAGAGCGAGGCGTGTATCGCGGCGATCGAATCGGCCGATCGGCGTGTCATTTCGCCGCTAGTCCTGACTGAGCTCGACTACCTCATCGGTAGACGAGTTGGCGGAACCGAGGCAAGCAAGGCCATGCAGATGTTCGCTGCTGGTGACTTCGAACTGGCTTCACTCGACTGGACTGACATCTCCACCGCCCTGGACGTCATGAACAACTACCGGGATCTTCGAATCGGTCTCGTCGACGCCTCTCTTGTGGTTCTGGCCAAGCGGTATCGAACCGACCAGATCCTCACCCTCGACCAACGACATTTTCGGGCGATCAGGTCGTTGTCCGGCCGGCCGTTCAAGCTTTTGCCTTTCGACTTAGATTGAGGGGCGGACAAAGCCCGCCCCTCAATCTTCACTCCCCCAGGAGTTGCGGTTTAGGCGTTGGCCAGATGCCAGGCCGTCCAGTCATCGAGATTGTCCAGGATCAGCGTGGCGCACTCGGGGGTGAAGTTGATCACGCAGTCGCCCCGTGTCGTTCACCCTTAAAGACACCGCACCGATGCGTTCTGTGACAGAACTTTGCCACACCACCATCCCCTACGCTTGGGCCATGACATCTTCGAACCTCCACGGTCTGGCCAAGGCCGGCGTGTCGATCTGGTCGGACCAGATCTCCAAGGCCATGCTGGACTCGGGCGAGCTCGGGCAACGAGTAGCGCGCGACGCCGTCACGGGCGTGACCTCGAACCCCACGATCTTCGCCGGGGCCATTGTCGGATCGTCCGACTACGACCAACAGCTCAATGATCTCAAGTCCGCCGGCACCCCGACCGAGGAGATCGTCAAGAGCCTGATGGCCGAGGACATCACCCGGGCTTGTGACGTGCTGATACCAATTCATCAAAATACCGACGGCAAGGACGGATTCGTCTCGGTCGAGGTCTCTCCGACTCTGGCCTCCGACACCGAAGCCACGGTGGCCGAGGCCCGAGACTGGGTGAAGCAGATCGACCGGCCCAACCTGCTGGTAAAGGTTCCGGCGACGCCCCAAGGAATCCCGGCAATCCAGCGCTTGATCGGAGAAGGGATCTCGGTGAATGTCACCTTGATCTTCTCTCTCGAGCGGTATGGCGAGGTAATCGACGCCTATCTGGGCGGCCTGGAGGCATATCACGAGGTCGGTGGGGATCTCACGACCGTGGCGTCCGTCGCGTCGTTCTTCGTATCTCGGTTCGACTCCGAGGTCGATCACCGACTCGACGCTATCGATGGCTCCGAAGCCTCCGGGCTGAAGGGAGTGACCGCTGTGGCGAACGCTCGTGTCGCCTACGGGCAATTCGTCAACGAGTTCGCATCGACACGGTACGGCATGCTCGCCGCCAAAGGCGGCAGGCCCCAACGCCCTCTTTGGGCCTCTACGTCGACCAAGAACCCCGACTACAACGATCTCCTCTATGTGGAAGGGCTAGTGGCGTCAAACACGGTCAACACCATGCCGCTAGGAACCATCGACGGCTATCAAGACCATGGTGACCCTGAGCCGAAGGGGTTCTCCCGGTTCGACATCACCAAGGCCAAGAAGGACCTCGACCGGCTTGATCGAGTCGGGGTCGACTACGAAGAAGTAGTCCAGACTCTGGAACGGGAAGGTGTCGAAAAGTTCGTCGCGAGCTGGTTGGAATTGCTCGAAGGAGTAGAGAACGCCTGAGCGAGGCCGTAACGTGACCGGCCATGAAAGATCAGCAAGACGACAAGCTCATTCTCGGTTCGTCCGACCGGGTCGAACTGGTGGCGACAATCATCATGGCACTTGCCGCCATATTCACTGCCTGGGCAGCATTTCAGAGCGCCAAATGGAGTGGCGAGCAGGCGACCTCCTTCAGCAGAGCCGGGGCGGCCCGAACCGAGTCGACCCGGTTTGACACCAGAGCCGGCCAGCAGGCGGGTGTTGACGTTGCAATATTCATCAGTTGGCTTGATGCGGTAAACGCCGACGCCAGGGAAGGACTCATCGAATTCGGCACTGGCGAGGTGTACCAACCGGCTGACAGGACTCTTTCGGGATTTCTATTTGAGAGAGTGAGAGAGGAGTTCAGACCCGCCTTCGACGCATGGCTGGTGCTATTCGCGGAGGATTCGGAGACTGCGCCCGCCACTCCCTTCACAATGGACGAGTATGTCCTCGCCAACACACTGGAGGCGCAACGTCTGGAGGTGGAAGCCGATCGATTCGCCAAGGAAGCCGGAGTTGCCAACGAGACCTCGGACCAATACGTGCTCACGGTGGTGGCGTTTGCGCTCGTCCTGTTCTTTGGAGGGGTAAGCTCCAAGCTGAGTTCCAGACGCAACGGCAACCTGGCGGTCGGAGTTGCGACTGTTCTGTTTGTCGGCGCCACGATTGTTATTTTCAGCCTTCCCAAAATTCTGCCGTTCTAGATCCGCCGTTCAAGTCGGGTTTGACCCTTGTACTCTATATATGTAGAGTTACCTCGATGAAAGGTCGACGACCCTCCTCTCAAACTGTCGCAGCCCTCTCCGCGTTTCTCGAGAGACCAGCCGAGTGGCTCTACGGTTACGACTTGAGCAAACAAATTGGGCTGTCGTCGGGAACGCTCTATCCGATCCTGATGCGACTCGGTGAGCGGGGATATCTGGAGACCGAGTGGACCGAGCCCGCCAAAGAGGGCAGGCCACCACGTCACATGTATCGATTGACCGAAGCGGGCCAGGCCTGGGCCAAGGCGGCTCTCATCGAATCACAGACTCCAACCAGGCCGATACATCAGCCCCTTACGGACCCGGGGTGAGACGTCATTGGGGTCGAACCCTCGCTCCCTTAGGCCGCGTCCTCGCTCGTCTGATTCCTTCGGCTCAGAGGGAGTGGGCATGGGCTGCTGAGCTGGAAGAGATCCAAGGGGCTCGGCCTGCCTTACGGTGGATGCTCGGAGGAGGCGGGGTCGTGGCCCGGGGATGGATTGAATCAGGAGGAGAACACATCATGAGGAAAGTGCTGGCAGCGCTCTCGGTAGTCAACGGACTGATGGGATTCGCCCTCCTCGGACTGTTCATCACCACCGACGACACTCCGCTGGTAGTGCCGGCCCTCGGCCTCGGGCTCCTGATCCAGGCGGGTTTTGTGCTGGCCTACCTATCAGGTGTCTTGGAAGCACTCGAGCCCTGGTCGCTGAGGGCGATCCTGGT
>CAXMPS010000397.1:0-1235 GCA_964194995.1 uncultured Gammaproteobacteria bacterium
TCGGGGAGAGAAACCGCACCGTCCGGCTGGGGTGACTAGCCACCTATCGAGGTAGCGCATATCGGCACATATGCGCTGGTCGTTCGGTGTTTCTGCTTCCGGTCTCTCTGTGGGTGATCTAGTTTCGGGGCGGACGCGGCGGTTGTGAGAGGAGGGACGATGTATTACCGGATGACTCGGCTTCATTGGAGCGAAGATCGATTCGCTGATGTTCTTGCTCTGGCGGAGTCGATGAGGGACCGGGTCGAGGCGATAGGCGGGTTGAGGTTCGCTGAGTTCGCCAAGACGGGGGAAGGCGAGGGGATGATCATTGCCGCATACCGGTCGGAGGCTGACTATCAGGCCGGTGCAGAAGAAATAGCTTCGATCCTCGGTGAATTGACTCGGCTGCTGACCGCGACACCCCATGGACACGAGGGCACCGTGGTGCTGTCCTTCGGAGACGCTCCCACTTAGCCCTATACACCTCGCCCCCGGTCCGCACCCGCCCATATCGGCACATATGCGCCAGCTAGCGCACTGTGCCGCGAGGGAGGGGACTAGTCATCTACCCGCGCATCATGGCGTGTCCTTATCAAGCTATAGCCATCAGCCCAACCGGCGTCGCACCGCCCGATCCGGGGGTGCCACCAAGAACTTTGGGGCTAGCGGCGACGATTTCTCTTGTCTGATGGGTCCTCGACCGTCAAGGAAACTATCGGAGCCTCTGGGTGCCCCACATTCAGACCCTCGATGAGGTGAGCCTCTAGTTCGTCCTTCGAGAGCACCGGCCCCGGAAGTAGGTCATCGGTGAGCTTGACCCAGATGCGAGCGTGATATTCCTTGCGGGGTTCGGCCATTTCGACTCCTCGACGTGGGGTTACCGAACCTACCTCCGGCCCGCCTCTTCGTCGAGACGGAACACATGCTTTCCGTTCTCTGGGAATACTCGTGCACCCTGGTACATGCAGCAGTCCGCTGACCAGACCGCGACATCCGAGACAGCGCATATTGCCGGATATGCGCTAGCTGTAAGCCAACCGTTAGAGGCATCTGCGATCGTCGCTGCGTAGAGTCGAGAGGCAGAGATGGCGACCGCAGAGGCCGAGACCTCACACGACGAGCGCGTCCCGCCGGGGGGATCGGTCTACGACGGGTTCATCTCCTACTCCCACGCAGCGGACGATCTCCTCGCGCCGCGTCTCCAGGCGGGGTTGCAGCGGTTCGCCAACCCAGGTACCCGAGACGCAAGATGA
>CAXMPS010000398.1:0-1592 GCA_964194995.1 uncultured Gammaproteobacteria bacterium
AGCTCCCAGCTCGAACTCCCTGCGCACTACTCAGGACTGGCCACGCGGTAGAAGATCACATACAGCGTCGGCACCACGATGAGCGTCAGCACCGTCGCCACCAGCAACCCGGCCATGATGGTCACCGCCATCGACACGAAAAACGCGTCGAGCAGCAACGGGACCATGCCCAGAATCGTCGTGAGGGCTGCCATCGAGACCGGCCGCATTCGGCTCAGCCCCGAGTCGACCACCGCCTGGAAGGCCTCCTTGGTCTTTCGTTGTATGCTGATCTCATCGATCAGGACGATGGCGTTCTTGATCAGCATTCCCGACAAACTCATGAAGCCGAGCAGCGCCATGAACCCGAATGGTTGGTCGGCTATCAGCAATCCCCAGGTGACCCCGATGAGAGCCAACGGGACCGTCAGCCATATTATCAGCGGCTGGCGAATGGTGTTGAACAGAGCGATCACGATCAACACCATGAGACCGAAGAACACCGGGATCGAACTGGCCAACGCGGCCTGGGCCTTGGCCGAGTCCTCTTCTTCCCCGCCCCACGCCATGAAGTAGCCCGGCATGTCCTTTAGCGGGATCTGGTCCATGAACCTGATGGGGATGGTCGAGGCCGTCATGTTTTCCAGGGCGTCGTCGCCCATGTTGCGACCGAAGTAGGCCTCCAGGTCCACCCCGTTGCCCATCTCACTCTCGATTCGCGGCTTCGCTCGTGCCAACAGTTCGCTGTTGAGTTCGCCGAATGGGGCGTCGGTATGGACCCGGATGGTCGTCACCCGGTTCCACCGGTAGATGGTGGCGTCCTCGGCGTCCGTCTCAGTGCCGTTGATCACTTGCCCCAGTGGAATCATTCGTTGGGCGGCGGGGCTCCAGATCTGCAGCTCTTCTACCTTGAAGTTCACCCGTTCGTGTTCGGGCGCTCGGACGAGGATTGGCAGCAGCTCGTCGTTTTCCCGGTATACTCCCGTTTGATAACCGTCGTAGGCCGCCTGTATGGTTCGGGCTATGGCTGGCCGGTCGATGCCCAAACGATTGGCCTGGGCTTCGGACATGAGCGGCACGACGACCTTCTCCTGTTCCCGCCACTCGTCCCGGATGCCCTGGCCACCCTCCTGCCGCAGAATGTCTCTGGCCTGGGCCGCCAGTTCGCGCAACACCACCCGGTCGGGACCACTGATCCGTAGTTGTATTCTCCCGCCCTCACCTGGCCCGAGGAGGAACTTCTTGACGTTCACGGTGGCCATGGGGACGATTGTTTCGAGGGCAGTCTGTAGTGGTGGAATCAGTTGGTCGACCATCTGCCACTCTTCGACCTCCACGAACACCGCTCCGTAACTGGCACCGCCGTCCTGCGGGGTATAGGTCAGTATTATCCGGAGGTCACCTCCGCCGATTGCCGTGGCCACATCGGTCACCCCCTCGAGCCCCATGACATGTTCCTCGATCTTGGCCAGTTGCCGTTCGGTTTCACGGATGTGCGTCCCTGAGGGGAAGTAGACCTCCATAAAGAACTGCGGCCGAGTGGATCCTGGGAAGAACATCTGCTTCACCGAACCGAAGGCGATGAGCGAGCCGATGAACACCGCTATCACCAC
>CAXMPS010000399.1:0-4480 GCA_964194995.1 uncultured Gammaproteobacteria bacterium
GGACCAATCAACGAAATGAAGTCTCCCTGTGGAATGGACAGATCGATGCCCGCGAGAGCCTCGACGGAGTCTGATCCGGTGCCGAAGACCTTTCCCACCTGATGGGCAGCAACGACGAGGGTCATGTCGGCTGCCGCCTACTCCTGGCGATGAAACGATGCTCGACTGCAGTGACGGCCCCAACAAAGACCATGCCGGCTAGTCCGGCGATGATCACTGCGGCGAATAGCTTCTCGGGAGCCGCCGTGAACTGCTGGGAGAACTGGAGAAGGTCCCGTCCGATCCCCCCGCGGAACCCGGCGGGCAACTCACCAACGATGGCACCGACGACGCTGGCCGCTGCCGAGACTTTCAGCGCCGTGAAGATGTATGGCATTGCCGAAGGCACCTGCAGCTTCCACAATGTCTCGTTGGGCGTACTCGCATAGGACCGCATCAACTCCACCGCCGTAGGTTGGGGTGAGCGAAGACCGCGCAATGTATTGATGGTCACCGGGAAAAAGGTCAGATATGCAGCGATTATGGAGACGGTCAGCCATTGGGGAACGTCGAGCCTGCCGCCCCACACCACCACCATCGGGGCTATCGCAAGGATCGGCACCGTCTGAGAGCCGACAACGTAGGGCATGAATGCTCGTTCTGAAGTCTTAGAGCGAACAAACAAAACACCGAGCCCGAAGCCGATCGAGCCACCGATGACGAATCCGACAAAAGCCTCCCGGAGTGTGAAGAGGGCGGCCCTCAACTCGACAAAGATCAGAAGCGGCCCGTTGCGTTGGGCTGGCTTGAAAAGGGCAGCCACGATATCCCAGGTATGAGGCAAGGTCCGGTCCGACGGGTTCACCGGCCAAGTCCATTCCAGTGCCGTCCAGATGAACTTGTACCCCTCCCAGAAGAGCACCAATGTGGCTATTACCGCCACCACCGATACACCCGTTCGCACCACCGCGGTGGATGTTCCCTGGTCGGTGGAGGCGTCGGTCATGGATGGCGCGAGCCTACCGACGCAGCCCCCTGGTCGACGCGAGCGTCACTCTCACCGCGTCACCGTCCTAATGCCCTACGGACCGCGGCTCATCGGTTGGGTCCGGTAGTCCAGTTGCAGGCACCTCAACCGACCGGGTGCGGTCAAGTCGGCTCGCCGCCGGCCAGAACAGCACTGCCACTAGCGCAACAACAGCGCCGGCGAAGATCAGGGTCTCCTGAACCCCAAACACCCCGGCGAGGAAAGGAGCGATCGCCAGCGGGACGAGATGGCCGACCTCGCTGTGGACATGGTTCACTCCCATGATGCGTCCCATGAGCCGGTCCGGTGTGTTGACCTGAATAAGCGTTCGATGCAGCGGCGCCATCACTCCGATGATCAGTCCCCAGAAGATCGCCGCACCGATGACAACGTTGAGCATGTCCGTACCGACGTAGGCAACAACGCCAAGCGCATTCAGACCGACCATCAGGGTCAGCATGCGCGCCGTGCGCAGACGCTGAGGTAGCCGGCCGGCGATCCAGGTCCCGGTTATGAGACCCAGCCCAAGTGTCGAGCCGACCCATCCCAGCGTCTCCACCTCAACACCCAAGACGTCTCTGAAGAAAAGCGGCTCCAGGGCGCTGAAGGCGCCAAAGAGAATCCAAACGGACGATCCCAACCAGATGTAGAACCTGAGCCTTCGATGGCTGTACGCATAGGAGAATCCCTGACGCAATTCGGTCAACCCTCGCCTCTTCTCGCCGACCTTGTCGATTTGGCGCACCGTCACCGGGATCACCAGGAGTGCGGCCGCTACGGAAGTGGCAGCGTCCAACACGAAGATGGCGTCGATCCCGATGGATCCGGCGATCAACGCCCCGATTGCCGGACCGACAGCGAAGGCGGCCCACGACGCACCCTCGATCAAACCGTTGATCTTGGCAAGTCGATCATCATCATCGGTGAGGAACGGCCCAAATGAGGCGATGGCAGTGAAAACCGGTGCGCCAACCAGACCAAGAAGGAAGGTCGTCGCGGCCAGCGCGGGGATCGTTTCAGCGAAGATCATTCCGATCGCCACTGGGACGAAAATGATCTCGCCTGCGATGAGCACCCTTCTCGGGTCGAATCGATCAATGAGCACGCCGGCAACGGCCGAACCGATGAGCGAGGCGACGCCTAGGGCCGCCATGACGACGGCGAGTTGGGCCGGATTGGCATCAAGCTCGAAAGCAGCCTTCCCCCAAATGCCTACGAAGAACGCAGCTTCACCACCGACTCTCGAGATGAAGCGGGCGAGGACCACCCGGCGAACGTCACCGTCTGCCCACATCGTCGGCACGGTAACGAGCACGTGTGACGAACTGCCCTACATTTCCGATCATTAGGGAGATCTCGAACCAGGAACGGAGAGCGCGGTTAGGCCAAAGCCACCTTCTGGCGCAACCGGGGTCGAACGTGGTCAGTGTCGCCAGTTCGGTCATCGGGTTGCACTCGTCGGACCCCGCCACCGTCTACCTGTCGGTATGGGCCCGTTTGCCGGGGTTCGAGGTTCTCGACCTAGAGCAGGCTCTCTACGAGGATCGATCATTGATCCGCATCCTGGGAATGCGGCGGACGATGTTCGTGGTGCCGGCCGGGCTCGGTCCGACCGTCCACTGTTCGTCGACGATCTCGATGATCGAGGCGCAGCAAAAGAGAGTCGCCAACATCCTGGAGTCCTCCGGAATCACCAACAACGGCACGTCATGGCTTGCCTCGGTCTCCAAGAGGACCATGAACGCCCTTGAGAGTCGTGGCGAAGCGACAGCCGCCGAACTCACTAAAGACGTTCCCGAGCTGGGCCAGAAGATCACCGCGCACAAGAACGACGGGACTGTTATCGGAACGTTCGGAGTGTCCACCAGGATCCTCTTTCTCCTGGCGCTCGAAGGCCGGATCATCCGGGCCAGGCCGAAGGGGTCGTGGGTCAGCAGCCTCTACTCGTGGACACCCATGGAGCGCTGGACCGGTCAGACTCTCGACGGCATGGACCGCCAGCTTGCCCAGCAGGATCTGCTCAGGGTGTGGTTGGAGTCCTTTGGACCCGCGACCGAGGTGGACATCAAGTGGTGGACGGGCTGGCCCGTCCGCCAGGTGAGAGAGGCGCTATCCGTCATCGGAGCCATCGAAGTGGCTGTCGAGGCCGGGCCGGCATATGTCTCTGACTCCGACATTGACCGAATCGACAGTTCGAATTCGTGGGTTGCCTTTCTGCCCTCGCTGGACCCGACCGTGATGGGTTGGAAAGAGCGCCACTGGTACCTCGGCGATCATGCAGCGCGTCTGTTCGACAGGAACGGCAACGCCGGCCCCACCGTTTGGGCCGATGGAAAAGTGGTCGGAGGATGGGCCCAGCGAAGGGACGGAGAGGTGCTGTATCGACTCCTCGAGGACGTCGATCGCGATGTCGCCGGTTCAATCGACAAAAGGGCACATGATCTTCAGACATGGCTCGGCGGGACGGTCGTCACGCCACGCTTCCGCAGTCCGCTCGACAAGGAACTAGCTACCTCCTGACGGATCTTTCCGGACACCAGGCGGCGGATTCTCCCTGCTATAACGCTCACTGATACTGTTCTCGTGACATCCCCCGCTATGAGGACCCATGGCCCTGAACGAAAAGTACGAACTGGTCGAAGCGATCGAGCCCGACGTCGCCCGGTTGACCGAAGAGCACAAGGCCAGGCGGACGCATTGGTACTTCCACGACATCGTCCCATGGGAGAGGGGTGAGAGCTTCCGCGACAAGCCATGGGATGTCTCGCAGTGCACTATCTCGGAGAACGCCAGAACATCACTCGTGCTGAACCTTCTGACCGAGGACAACCTCCCCTACTACCACGCTGCCATCGAGAAGAACCTGCCAGAGACGTCGGCATTCACCGCGTGGAATCATCTGTGGACTGCCGAGGAGGGCCAACACGCAATCGGGATCAGGAGCTATCTACTCACTTCGCGGAACTGCGATCCGGACGAGCTCGAGGACGACCGGATGTCCACAATGATCAACGGCTACGAGCCGACATACGGTGACCCCACCGAGATCTTCGCCTACACATCGCTCCAGGAGCTGGCGACAAGGGTGAGTCACCGCAACGCCGGCAAGATCACCGACGACCCTGCCGCCTACGAGATGATGAAGAACATCGCCGCCGACGAAAACCACCACTACATCTTCTACAAGAGCGTCATGCAGGCCATGCTCAACCAGAGCCCGTCGACAGTTCTGGATGGGATTTATAGGACGCTGACTGGTTTCGAGATGCCGGGTGTCGCCATGCCCCGATTCATGCGTCGCTCCATCGAAGTAGCCAAGGCAGGGGTGTACAACCTCCGCATCCACCACGACCGCGTGGTTATGCCAGTGCTCCGTGATTGGCGCATCGCCGATCTCACCGGGCTAAAGCCGGCGGCGGCAGAGGTCCAGGAGAAGATCATGGCGGTGCCGGCGCAGATCATGGAGAAGGCGGA
>CAXMPS010000400.1:0-4339 GCA_964194995.1 uncultured Gammaproteobacteria bacterium
GGGACGAGTTGACGCTGTCGGCAAAAACGTGACTCGGCTTCAACCAGGCGATGAGGTTTTTGGAGATATTGGCGACGGGGCGTATGCCGAGTACGTCTGTGCACCCGAGGCCAGACTCGTTCTGAAGCCGGCCAAGTTGACTTTTGAGCAAGCGGCGGCGGTACCGGTGGCTGCTCTGACTGCTCTTCAGGGACTCCGGGACATAGGTCAGATTCAGTCTGGCCAGAAGGTCTTGATCAATGGAGCGTCGGGAGGCGTCGGCACCTTTGCGGTGCAAATTGCCAAGTCCTTCGGGGCAGATGTGACTGGCGTTTGCAGCACGAGGAATGTGGACATGGTCCGATCGATCGGCGCCGACCACGTAGTCGACTACACCCAGGAGGACTTCACCCAAAGCGGGCAGAGCCATGACCTGATGTTCGATGTGCCGGGGAACCGTCCATGGGCAGAATGCAAGCGCGTTTTGAGTCGCGGCGGCACCTATGTGATGGTCGGAGGGCCCAAGGGTCGTTGGCTCGGACCGCTGCGCCACCTGCTGGGAGTCAAGGTGGCTTCTTTGGTCGGGAACCGGAGAGTTGGTTGGTTCGTAGCTCAAATGAAGGAAGAGGATCTGAGTTTCCTTTCTGAGCTTCTCGAATCAGGAGAAGTGGTGCCGGTCATCGAGGCGACGTATCCCCTCGAACAGACACCCGAGGCTCTCCGGTATCTGGGTGAAGGACACGCCCAAGGAAAGAACGTCATCACCGTCTGAGCGAGGCAAAACCCGTACCCAGATCACGGGACCTCGGCAGCTAGCACTTCCCGGCCAGAGACCGATTATTGCCAGCTGCCTCCTGTCAGTCTTTCCATACAGCCGCATCCTCAGATGAGCCGCGACGAAATTCGTTCACCGTCACGAACTCCCGAAAGGCATCAATGTCCATCTCGTTGTGCAACATCCGGGTCCCGTCGTTCCCTAATCAATCAAAGAGACCAGAACACAAGTCGTACCACACGCGCACCGAGAAAATCGGTGAACTGCGTTGCTGGTGGCGATCGGGAGGTCCGAGATCGCGCCTTGATCAGAGATTGCGCCGCGGCCGACTTACGCCTGTCGCCAAGAAGAATTGTGCTGGAAGAGGCGACTCTCGGATCTGGTCAAACCAGCCCAAGCCTTGACGGCGCCTCTCGGCTCTTCCATACTGGCGTCAAATGAGAGGCAGATCCGATCGAGTAGCTCGAATCATTATCGCCTAGGGGCGCGCGTCTTCTTCCAGGCGCTGCCCCACCTCAGACCTCCGCACGATGCGGGGGTCTTTTGTATTCCGAAAGTGAAACCCAATGAACAGAGCAGCCGAGATATACGACACCACACTTCGCGACGGCACTCAGGCGGAGGGCCTGTCTCCCACCGTCGGTGAGAAGCTGCGCGTCGCCCAACTACTCGATGAGCTTGGAGTCCATTACATCGAAGGAGGGTGGCCCGGCGCCAACCCGAAAGACGATGAGTTTTTCGAGCGCGCAAGAAAGGAGCTACCGCTAGAGCGATCCACCCTTGTTGCATTCGGCTCCACCCGCCGTCCCGGAAGTCCCGTGGCAACAGACGCCCAGGTCCAGGCACTGCTCGCCGCCGAGACTGACGTCATATGCCTCGTTGGAAAGGCGTGGGACAGACACGTGACAGGAGCACTTCGTACTTCCCTCGAAGAGGGCCTGGACATGGTTGGCGAAACCATCGACTTCCTCCGCTCCCGGGGACGACAGGTCTTCTTCGATGCCGAACACTTCTTTGACGGCTACCGAACCAGCCCGGATTACGCGCTCGCGGTCATCGACACCGCCTCCGCCGCCGGAGCCGAGCGCGTCGTTTTGTGCGACACAAACGGTGGAGCCCTCCCCACAGAAGTGGCCAAGGTGATCGAAGTGGCTGTGTCGCGGATCGATACGCCGCTGGGTGTTCACTTCCACAACGACTCGGACTGTGCCGTGGCCAACTCGCTGACTGCCCTGGCCGCTGGGGCCCATCAGATCCAGGGATGTGTCAACGGCTACGGAGAGCGCACCGGCAACGCCGATCTGTGCGCGGTCATCCCCAACCTGACCCTCAAGTCGGATGTCGAGACTATCCCGTCGGAATCGATTCCACATCTCTATTCCATCGCTCAGCAGGTCGCCGAAATTCTCGGGGAGCCGATCGACCCCCGGCACCCCTATGTGGGGTCGTCCGCCTTTGCACACAAGGCAGGACTTCACACCTCAGGTCTGGCCCGGTTGGACGGTGCCTATGAGCACATCGATCCGGGGGCGGTTGGAAACTCGGCTCGCATGCTCTTCAGCGAACTGATGGGGCGATCGACGGTCCTCGCGGTTGCCAAGGAGAAGGGCTGGACCCTCGATCCGGTGACGGCGCAAACCGTGGTCGACGAGGTGAAGAGGCTGGAACACATTGGGTACCAGTTCGAGGCGGCAGACGGTTCGTTCGAGATGTTGGTGCGCAGAGCCGGAGGCGACCAGCCCGACCTGTTTCAGCGCGACTCGCTCGAGGTGAGTATCCGGACAACGGCCGATGGCCAGGTCTCTGCGACGGCGAAGCTGGTACTGACAGTCGACGATGCCAAGGTCGAAGTCAGGGCGGAGGGAGATGGACCGGTCAACGCACTCGACCAGGCCCTTCGTGAGGCGCTCGCCGACGCTTACCCTGAGATCAACCGACTCCGGCTCACCGACTACAAAGTGCGCGACCTCGACTCCTCTGATGGGACCGCGGCTCGAGTGCGCGTATTGGTAGAAACGAGCAATGGGCAGTCAACCTGGGGAACGGTCGGCGTGCACCAAAACATCATCGAAGCGTCGTGGCAGGCGCTGAGCGAGGGCATCACGGTCGGTCTGCTCAGGACCGAAGAGGCGGCCAAGAGTTCAGAGAGCTCTTAGATGAGACCGGTGGTATCCATCGGCCCATCTATGACCTGAGCACCGAACTCCTCCAGCGCACCCGTCACGACCCCGGCAGTCTCATTTGTGGCGAATGCAATCACTGATGGCCCTGCTCCAGACCTGGCTGCATGCAAGGCACCCGCCCGTTTGGCCACTTCGATCATCGCGGCCACCTCCGGGCTCAGCGAAGCACGCGGCGCCTCGTGGATCTCGTCGCCGTGCGCCGCCGCCAGCAGCTCAGGGTCGCCAGTGATCAGCCCGGCCGTCAGAGCCGTAACTCGAGCAATCGTTCGCAAGACACGGTCATGGGGATGGGTGTCATCGATCACTCGCCTCGCCTTCGCCGTGGGCAGGCGGGTCTCGGGCACGGCCACGATAGGGCGTAACGAAGGGTGCATCGGAAGTCGCATCGGCAGACCTTCAGCGGGAATCAGGATCAGACCGCCGTATACCGCAGCAGCGGTCTGATCGGCATGGCCCTCCATTTTGGTAGCCGTGCGAAACACCCGATCGGGCGCGGCCTCTTCGCCGATGGCGCGCAGGGCGGCGGCTGCTCCTGCAACGTAGGCCGCGGCGCTTGACCCGAGCCCCTTGGCGATTGGTATTGACGTGTCAACCGTGAGGCGAAGCGCCTGAGAATCGCCTACGACAAGTCGTGCTGCCGCGAGAACACCATCAGGCTCACCATCTCCCGGTCGATCGATACCGACATGGTCAACGTGCCACGCGTCACTGACCTCCGCCGTGACGGTGCAGCGGCGCTCGATGGCCATCGCCAGGCGATCGAAGGCCGGACCCAAATTGGCCGTGGTCGCGGGTGCCGAAGCGGTGACTTGACTCATGGTTTGAGCCTATCCATGGTTAGCGTCACCTGGTGTCCGACGTTCTTGACATTCAAAACCTCTTCCCCGAGTTGGTCATGGGACTCGGCCTGGCCCTTCTCTTCGGCAACGGTTTCGCTTGGTGGAAGCACAGGCGCGGCGAGACCCCCAAAGGAGTAGAGGAGGCTGCCTATCGGCCAGGACGGGTTCGCTTTCTCGTTGCGGTAGGGGTGCTGATGACGGTTTGGGGGGCAGTAACCGTCTTCACCTGAGCCATTGGCTTTGGTACTGTCGGCCGCCACGTGCGGGTGTAGTTCAATGGTAGAACACGAGCTTCCCAAGCTCGGAGCGAGGGTTCGATTCCCTTCACCCGCTCCCATGAACAACCGGCATACACGAGGCCCTGCCCAACGGCTCGGAGCGAGGGTTCGATTCCCTTCACCCCTTCCCAGATGATCTTCTCCGACCGGACAATTCGCGAGGCCATCGAGTCAGGCTCGATAGTCATCGATCCCTATGAACCGTCCTTTGTTCAGCCGTCTTCAGTGGACCTGCGGGTCGGCGACGGTTTCAGGGTGTTCGTCAACCACCGCTATTCCGAGATC
>CAXMPS010000401.1:0-3623 GCA_964194995.1 uncultured Gammaproteobacteria bacterium
AGCGACCACCGACATGGTTGAGCGATGGCAAGAAGACCTCGGACTCAGCGAGACAGGGCGAGTCTCTCCCGGTGATTTGATCTTTGCCCCGCTGCCAGCCCAAGTTTTGGAGCATCAGGCCGCTGTAGGCGGGGGAGTGAGCTCGTCGACCCCGATCATTCGAGCAAGTGGCGGTGACCCCATATCAGGAGTTGACGTGCTTCAACTCGAGTCAGCGCTCGAAGCTCTCGGACTCGATGGTGGTCTTGTTGATGGCGTGTACGACATGGACACGGCTGCGGCCGTTGCAGAATGGACCCAAGCCAACGGGACGAGCACCGACGGGTGGCTACCGGTTGGCAGCATTGTCTTCTCTTCGACCACGGTACGAGTCGCTGAACATCTGGCTGCGCCTGGGGTAAGCGTCACACCGCAGTCGCCGGTGCTGTCAACGGCCCCAGAACAGACCATTGTTCGGATGGACTTGCCAGCCGAAGACCAGGAGCTAGTGGCCGTAGGAACCCCCGTCATCGTTGTTCTTCCAGACAGGTCTGAGACTTCGGGAACTGTTTCTTACGTTGCAAGCGTGGCCGAGGTAGTGCCACAAGGTGGCGGTGCCACTTTCGAGGTGGAGATCACGTTGGACGACCCGACAGTGATAGGCGACCTCGACGAGGCGCCGGTCGATATCCGCGTTGTCTCAGACTCGGTGGATGATGTCATGGCAGTGCCGGTTTCTGCACTCCTGGCCCTGGCTGAGGGTGGCTACGCAGTTGAGGTCGTCGAGGGGGATACGACTCGTCTCGTCGGTGTCGAGCCAGGGTTCTTTGGTGACGGTCTGGTCGAGATCACCGGGTCACTGGAACCCGGCACCGTTGTGGTTCTGCCGTGACCCAGCCAGTTCTCGAACTGAAGAACGTTTCCAAGACATATCCGACCACACCGCCAGTGCATGCGGTTCAAAACGTCGACATGATCGTCGAATCCGGCGAACTGCTCGCTGTGGTGGGGCCATCTGGCTCGGGCAAGTCAACAATGCTTCACATCATGGGCACCCTCGATCGCCCCACGTCGGGAGAGGTGACAGTGGCGGGCCATGAGGTTTCGACAATGTCCGACGCCAAATTGTCCGGTCTGCGGTCGGCGCATATCGGCTTCGTCTTCCAGGCGTTCCATCTGCTGACGGGCTACTCAGCCCTCGACAACGTCGCCGACGGGCTTCTTTACACGGGTATGAGCCTCGACGATCGCAGGGCACGGGCATATGAAGCGCTGGTAACCGTTGGGCTCGGCAACCGACTAGACCACGTCGCCACCCAGCTTTCGGGTGGAGAGGGCCAGCGAGTTGCCATAGCGCGGGCGATAGTCGGCGACCATTCCTTGGTACTCGCAGATGAGCCGACTGGGAATCTTGATACTCAGACCTCTGAGGACATTGTGGAGCTGCTTCATCATCTCAACGGCGCCGGTACGACGATTGTGGTTGTCACCCATGACCTTGAAATTGCGGAATCTCTGCCACGGATTGTTCGGCTCCGCGACGGTCGTATCGAGTCGGATCGGACGAAAGAACCGGCATGAGCAACAGCGAGCTCAGATCGAGCATTCATCCTTCGGACCTGGTGAGGACGGCGACGATTGGCCTTCGGACCCGGCCTTTACGTGCTGCTCTAAGTGCCCTCGGCATCATGATCGGGATCGGGGCGATGGTCGCGGTCCTCGGTTTGTCCGAGTCATCAAAGTCGGAGCTGCTTGATCAATTGGAACGCCTGGGAACAAACCTCCTCATTGTGCAGGCCGGCACAGGTATCGGTAGGGGAGCAGCGGAGCTACCGGACGAGGCGATGGAGATGGTCAGCCGCATAGGGCCTGTCGTCTCGACCTCATACGTGAGCGATGTTTCTGCCAACGTCTACCGGAGCGATTTGATACCCGCTGCTCAGTCGGGAGCAATCAGCGTGAAAGCGACCGAGCCCGAGCTCCTTGAAGCCGTTGGTGGTTCTATGGCGACCGGCGTCTTTCTGGACGATGCCACATCTACCTATCCAGCAGTCGTTCTCGGAGCGGTAGCCGCTGATCGTCTCGGCATCGACTCGCTCGAAGGCTCACCAGTGGTTTGGCTAGGCGGCGAGTGGTTCTCGGTCGTGGGTGTCATGCAGACTCTCGATCTTCATGCCGATCTTGACCGCTCGGCGCTAGTTGGAAGTGTGGCAGCCGAAGCCTTCCTCGACCATGAGGACCAGCCCACTGTGATCTATGTCCGGGCGGAGCCGGAAGACGTTTTGTCGGTAGCGGACGTAATTCCCGCGACCGCCAACCCGCAGTTCCCAGACCAGGTTGAGGTTGCCAGGCCCACCGACGCTCTCGAAGCGGCCGAAGCAGCAGACGACACTCTCACGGCTCTTTTCCTCGGCCTTGGTGCGGTGGCTTTGTTGGTCGGAGGTGTTGGCATTGCCAACGTGATGGTGATCAGCGTTTTGGAGCGTCGCAATGAGATCGGTCTTCGACGAGCCTTGGGCGCGACCCGCCGGCACATCTCATTCCAGTTTCTTGCCGAGTCGTCGATCCTTGCGGGAACCGGGGGAACGGCCGGCGTATTGCTCGGGGTTGGAGTCACTGCCGCCTGGGCTGCCTATCGAGGATGGGACACGCTGGTGCCGATGGTCGCCGTCTTTGGCGGCGTGGCCGCAGCTCTAGTCATCGGAACCGTGGCAGGTTTGTACCCGGCGCTTCGAGCCTCACGATTGAGCCCGACTGAGGCACTTCGGGCTTAGTGGATCAACCCCCTGTCGAGGAGAAGTGTTGATAGTCCTTCAAGTTCTGCCAACGGCCGCCCCAACTCCACCCGATGGAGTCGAATGCGATGGTCACGGCGTCACCTTCGATGATCATTCCCGGCTCGTCGAGACGTCGGTCGACATACATTGCCGAACCGGTCGGCCAGACTTCCTCACCTCTGACGAACGGGTTGAGGTGTGGGTTCAGGTCAACCGCCAGCCCAAAAGCATGTTGTGACCACCTAGCGGTTCCAGCAACCGTCCGGCAATGGAAACCTGACGTATTCGAGTACTCGGGGTCATCGTCCTCTGCCCCTTCCGGAAGATCGCCGATCGGGATGATGCTTTCGATGGGGTAGTGGTTGTCGAACAAGGACTCGAAAACGGCCATCACCGCTCGTGAATGCTCGGAATGAACAACGATCTCACCGCTATGGGCTGTGTCGTCGAAGCCGATATAAGTTACGGTCACCAAATCGAGGTCTTCTGGTTCAACCGGACAACCCGGATGCCAAGAATGGCCAAGACGATCCTGTTCGACGTCATCGATGGAGCCTTCGAATGTAGAAGTCGACGCGGTAGCGGATGGCGTCGTGGAGGCCGGTGTCGTAGGGCCGGGTGCTGTGAAAGCAGGACTCGTGGTCGTGGTCTCGGTTACAGATCCGGTGCAGGCCGCTAACACCAGCAATAGGACAATTCCCCGCCTTGGTTCAGACGTTGCTTCGTCCCACCACAAAACCGAGAAGGAGTCCACCGGCGGCCGCCCATACCAGGGAGAAGTCGTCGCCTGTCGAATAGATAGGAGGTCCCCCGGCAATACGAAAGATGGCGGAGGCTGCGATACCACCTATGACGCCCATGAGGATC
>CAXMPS010000402.1:0-1695 GCA_964194995.1 uncultured Gammaproteobacteria bacterium
CCCACCAACCTTGGCGGACCGTGTGACCTAATAAGAGCCTGCGCACCAACCGGTGTGGCCCATCCCAGTCCTGTCCACAAACCGCCGGCACCTTGACATAAGAGCATCATTATGTGCGGGTACTGGGCAAGGCCTTTCGACTGAATTGGTGCAACCTCACGGTCGGTGTGGCCGGACGGGGAACGGATTGGTAGGGTCAAAGGAGGTCCGGCACCAATGTCGGGCGGAGCAAAAGGAGTGGCTAAATGATTGTTGTTGCTGTCCAACACCCGGTTGCTGACTATGAAGTATGGAAATCCGTGTACGACGAGCGAAACCCGGGAAGCTTTGGCGCGAAGTTCGCTCGCGTCAACCGGTTGGTGAGCGATCCGAACACGGTTGTTGTTGTTTCCGGGTTCGAGTCCATCGATGCAGCCAACGGCATGATCGAGAGCCCTGATCTGAAAGCGGCGATGGACAGGGCGGGCGTGACCGCTGCGCCTCGCATCGAGGTTTACGAAGAGGCCGAGGTCGTTCAGTACTGATCAGAACTGGAGCAATTTCGAAAGCGCTCGGCCTACTCACCACCGCTCTACGCCAGACGATCCAACTTCAAACCCGCATTATGTGCGTTTCCTGAGGCGGTAATCTGCCGCCCATAAGTGCCGTCATGTGCGCGTTGGATGCTCGGGTTTAAGACCAGTTGAGGGGCTGGAGTTGGTGTGTTCCGTCGAGTCCTTTGAGTTCGAATGTGAGTGGATTGCCGAATTCGAACTCCTGGTCGTTAACCAAACCAGCGGTGGTAGACGAAACGAGGATTTGGCCTCCATCGGCCGCGGCCGCGACGCGGGCTGCCTTGGCCACAGTGAGGCCGACGTAGTCGTCTTGGTCATGCACGACGTCACCGGTGTGGGCGCCGATCCGGATCTCGGTGCCCGACTGCTCCATGGCCTCCTGAATCCGACGCGCCGCGTTGAGGGCAGCCGACGCCGAGCTGAACGCGAACATCGCCCCGTCGCCAAGAGTCTTCACAACCGACCCGCCTTCGTCGGCAACAATGCCTTCGAGGAGGCCGAGATGGTTCGCGATCAACCGTGACCACTCCTGGTCGTTCATGGAAGCGGCCATAGCGGTGGAGCCGACCATGTCGGTGAAGACGATCGTGGTCGGACCGACATAGGGGTCAGCGAATTCGGGGGGGTTGGCAGACACGGACAAGAGGAGATCCGAAAGGGTCTGAGACAACTCCACGCCGCTGGTCTCTTCGTTTGACACGGGAACCGAGTAGTGGAGATGGGTAAAACGCCATGAGCCGGCTTCCAGTTGGAGGCCGAGCGTTAGGCGATAGCGATACTCCTTGCCATCGGCAAGTGTGCGCTTTCCCTCCAGGGCGGCCCACCCAGAGTCCCCGCTCTCGAACGCCTCCAACCTCAAGAGACTGTCGTCCCAATCCCTGAACGCCTCCCAATGGGCAGCCATCACCTGAATAACTTCGTCGGGCGCCGTTGTACCACTCGTGAGCGTCGGTCCCGATCATCCTCATAGACGGCGAATTCGAGAAGAGGTTGCGTACTCGACTGACATCCTCGGCAGCCCGCGCCGCCAGGAATCTCCGGACGACCGCCTCGATTTCAGGAGAAGGGTTCACTAGAAACCAAGTATGCACCAACCACCGTCGCCTGCACGTCGAAGGCGCACATAACCGGCATTATGTAC
>CAXMPS010000403.1:0-1896 GCA_964194995.1 uncultured Gammaproteobacteria bacterium
GGCATGGGAGAGGTCTATCGAGCCAAAGACACGAAGCTCGGCCGAGAAGTCGCCATCAAGGTCCTGCCCGAGGGCTTCACTGACAACCCAGAGCGCCTCGCTCGCTTCGAGCGCGAGGCCAAGGTGCTCGCCTCGCTGAACCACCCCAACATCGCCACGCTGCATGGATTTGAGCAGGACGGCGATACCCGATTCCTGATCATGGAGCTGGTCGAGGGTGAGGACCTGTCGGCTCGGATCAAGCGAGGTCCAATTCCAGTCGATGAAGCCCTCCCTCTCTTCATCCAGATAGTGAGTATGTGACGGCCGGTTGCACGCCGATGGCTTGACCGCGACCGCGATCGAATCGTCAGGATGAATGAGACCGGCTGCCGCTGGTGGCCTGACTCTCATTCAGATTGACTCACTGTCATTCCGCGGACCTGTCGGTCATCAGTGGCAACCGGTCGAGGTTCCGACCTCGACCGGTCTCGTGACCTGATGAGAGCCTGGCCATAGGCGTCCCTTCACTGTCGTGTCCGAGCCCGATCGAGATCGGTGCCGACTCCACACAACAGAACGAAAGGGAGCCGACATGGAGATCATGCCATCCGCAGCCACGACCGTCATCGGTGGGATCGACACCCACCAAGACCTCCACACCGCAGCAGTCGTTGACCCCACGGGTAGCGTGCTGGGTACACGTGTCTTCGCCACCACCCCTGCAGGCTACCGAGCGATGCTCCGCTGGTTTCGTTCCAGGGGGGAGATCGTCCGAGTCGGTGTCGAGGCAACCGGCAGCTACGGAGCCGGGGTTGCTCGGCATCTGGCCCTCGCCGGAATTCCGGTCCTCGAGGTCACCGGACCTGACCCGGTTCGACGAAGTCGACAGGGCAAGGACGACTGCCTGGACGCAGTGGCGGCCGCACAGGCCGCTCTGTGGGGCCAGCGAGTGCAGGTGGCAAAGGACCGATCTGGAGCCGTCGAGGCTCTTCGGACGCTGAGGACCACCCGACGCAGTGCGATGAAGGCTCGAAAAGCGAGTCTCCAGCTGCTCCACTCCACGATCGTGGCTGCTCCCGACGAGGTGAGAGACCAAGTGCGCAACCTGACCCGGATGCGGCGACTGCGGACCTGTGCTTCTTGGCGACCCGACCTCGGCGCGTACCGTGATCCTGTGACGACCCACAAGATCTCCCTCAAGACACTGGCTCGGCGAGTCTTGGCATTGAACGAAGAGATCGCTGACCTCGACCGGCTCATCGAGCCTCTCGTTGCTGAGCTCGCTCCTGGCTTGCTCGCGCTGCCTTGTGTTGGGCCGCATTCTGCCGGCGAATTCCTCCTAGCAGCCGGCGACAACCCTGATCGTCTTCGATCGGAAGCCAGCTTTGCGATGCTCTGCGGAGCCTGTCCGATTCCGGCCTCTTCTGGAAAGACAGTCCGGCACCGTCTCAATCGTGGAGGGAATCGGCAAGCAAACTCGGCCCTTCACATGGTCGTCGTTTCACGAATGCGTATCGATGAGCGAACGAAGACCTACGTCGCTCGCAGGCTTGAAGAAGGCAAGTCCAAGAAAGAAATCATGCGCTGTCTCAAGCGATACGTGGCTCGCGAGGTCTACAGAACACTCGTTGCTCAGACCGCTTGACAAACATGAGAGCGTCCGCCGAGGGACTGGAGGCTGCCCACGAGAAGGGCGTCATTCATCGGGACCTGAAACCGGCCAACGTCATGGTCAGCGAGGACGGCAGGGTGAAGGTGTTGGACTTCGGGTTGGCGAAGGCGATGGAGCCTGCACCTCTGGCGGATGACAACTTGACTCAATCGCCGACGATGACTGTGGCCGCGACGATGCGGGGACAGATCATGGGGACGGCGGCGTATATGTCACCGGAGCAGGCGCAGGGAAAGCCCGTC
>CAXMPS010000404.1:0-1501 GCA_964194995.1 uncultured Gammaproteobacteria bacterium
GACGAGTAGCCGACCACTCTTCCCGTAACCGTTTCCTCATCAGCGCCGCGTATTCGAACCGTGAGCCGGTAGTCCCTGCCGACCTCAAAGTCTTCAATATTCATCTGCTCAGCATACGAGCGCCGAGCAGCGTTACACCCCTTGGAAAGAAGAACCAGGAAGACTCACGACCAAGCGCCCGCCCATATCGGCACATATGCGCTACCTGACAGGCTGGGAGAGGCCGCCCATATTGCCGGTTATGCGCTACCGATTCTGAGGGTCTTGACGGTCGGTGTGCGTTGGTCGGGTGGGTGGGGAGGGCTGCTGGTGGGCAAGCTATGGGTCTGCCAGGGTGCTGCTGACTCGGAGTAAGGAGCCAGTTCGGCTTGGTGGGAAGTGCGGGAATACGCTGTCCAATATGTTGGGCTTTCAAAGCTCTATTGGGTAGATAGCCAAGAGGTGTCGTGGTCTCAGAGAACATCCGGACCGGTTCCTTCACGGAGTTCTTCGCCGATGTCGTGCCCCTCCCCGGTGGTCGTCCCCCGTTGTGGAACGAGCTGAGGTGAGCCCGATCTCCGACCGAGCCCGCTCAACTCCTGCTAACCATTGCACCTCTCTTCCGCTTCACAACGGCATGAGGCGCGAGGTCCTCGATGATTGCCATTGCCGGATCGATGCTCTTCTTGTCACCGACGTCGAAGTAGAACGACTGGTCTTCGAACTGCAGGCTGATGTAGTCGCTCACTATGCCGACCGAGCCGCGGATCTTTCTGCGGTAGACGAACGTCTTCAGGTCGGCGTATTCGAACCTGTACGCCTTCTTCTGCTCGGCCACGTAGCGTTCGATGTCCTCGGCGAACTTGGCGTACTGTGCATTAGCCACGCGAGCAGAACGCCAGTCGCTGAGTTTGCCCGCGACAAGGTCTCCCAGGACCTCCCCGGCCGCGGTTCCGATGAGGTCCCTGCTCATACCGACGACGTAGATCGCGTCCTCGGCGAACACCACCATGGTTCGCGTAGCCAGAACGTTGGCCACTGGACCCTTGAGGTGAGGCTTGCACTTGTACAGGACGAGCAGCGGGTCCATGGAAGTCCTCCTTTGTGCCCAGACTCCCGAGTTCTCGGCTGATCCGAGCCTACCCGCCGCTGCGTGGTGAGGGACCGCGACGGCCATCTATCTGGGACCGGCGTCGCCGCCCGGCTTCGGCAATTGGTCGTCGCTGGAGGAAGCCAGCGAGCATGGCCGCATCAGAGCACAGTACGCGGACGAATGGGCAGCCGATCTCCAAGCAACCGGCTGCCCGTTCAATCAAACCAACTGTTGACCCGGTCAGGCGCGGCCTGAACCCCGAGCCACCGCAGCAGCGTCCGAAAGGCGCATATGCGCTACCTGCGTCCGGTCTCCACAGGCCGGACGCAGGTACAACTCCAGCACCGATCGCCAGATCTGAGCGATAACAACCAAATCCCCACAGTGGCCGCTACCTGCACGTCACCAATCGAGCGGTTGCTTCAACCC
>CAXMPS010000405.1:0-3046 GCA_964194995.1 uncultured Gammaproteobacteria bacterium
AGGCCTATGAATGGATGAAGGCCAATCCAGGCGGAGATATGGTCTTACCGGACGAGAGCTGGGGCGGAAACCGCAAGGACATTACCCTGGGCGGTACCACGATCGAGTTGCATTACCTCGGCATGAATCATGGCCTGGGCATGACCGTGTTCCGTCTGCCGGAGCAGAAGGTCGCGTATATCGCTGACTTGGTCACTCCCAAGAGGTTGCTTTTTACCATCGTGCCTGACTTCAACATCAGGGAATGGGAGCGGACTCTGGAAGAGATTCTCGAACTGGATTTTGATATAGCAGTCTATTCGCACAACCAAAACACCGATCCGTTGCAAGGGGGAACCAAGCAGGACGTGGCAGAGACGCTGCAATTCATCCGGGATTTGCGCGCTGCCATTTATGCGGAATTCGAGAAAGGCACCAATCCTTTCATGGTACCCGGTATCGTGCAGCTACCGAAATACCAGGACTGGGCCATGTACGATCAGTGGTTGGAGATGAACGCCTGGCGGGTGCTATTGGATGAGTGGATGGGCCCGTTCCCGTGGCAGCCTGGTCAGGCCCATTAGTGAGCACGTGAGATAGAACAAGCCGGGACGACGCACCCATAAAGGAATAGAGCACCCATCTCTGAGTGCTCTCCGGATCACCGCCCCGCCGTCCCGGTGCCCCGCCGCCCTCGCCTGCAGGTCTCCCGCCTCAATACTCCAGCTCCATCACCCAGATATCGCTCTCGAACCGCGCGATGTTGAGATAGAAATTCTCGCCGTCGAGCGAGAAATAGGGCCACACGACGGCCAGCTCAGGGTCGTCGAATTCGACCACGAGCTCGGGGACTCCATCGTCGACTGGAATCGACCACATGCTGGCTTGTCCCTCATTGGCAGCGAGGGCGTAGAGTCTCGTTCCGTCAACGCTCCAATGCACCGAAACGAATGTGGTTTGATCAACCTCTTGCGCGGTCAGGAGGATCCTTCTATTCGACCCGTCAGCGGACATAACTTGCACGTCCGATCCGGTGTTGGATTGAAACGCAATGTGGCGGCCATCCGGGGACCGACGTGCGGGGTTGCCGGCGGCACTAACCGGTCGGGGTTCGCTCCAGTCGCCTGTGGAGGATTCGCGGTTCGTGGTGTACACGACGAGGCTACCGTCCGGCCGCTCGTCTCTCTCGGACATAAACGTTATGGTGTCGCCGAGGCGGGACCAGTCTGGGTTCCAGTCGTGGTGGACATCCGAGGTTACCTGCCGAATGATCCGAGTACTGATATCGATCGTGAAAATGTCTCGGTTACCGGTACGGAGCGAATGAAAAGCGAGTTCATCACCGTTCGGCGACCATGATGGTTGGAAGTCCCCGCCAGGATCGGAAGTGAGACGTTCGGGATCTCCACCAGTGGAGGGCATCCGGTAGAGGTGAAAGCTGCCTTCGAGATCGGTGGAGAAGGCCAGCCACTGGCCGTCGCGCGATACGGCACTGGCCTCCGTGACCTGGTTGCCCCGGGTCAGTGCGATGGCTTCCGCGATCGAAATCGATCCGCTTGCCGGAATCGGGAGCTTGAAGATGTTGCGGGAGAAGCTGAACGCTGAGTAGGCGACGGTGCGTCCGTCTGACGATATGGACAGCGAATGCGCGCCGACGCCCGTGGTAACGCGAATTGCGTCCCCGGCGTTTACACCGCTCGAACTGACAGGTTGCAGATAAATGTCCCGCGATCCCTCCCGGTCAGAAATGAACAACAAGTGTCGGCCGTCGGGTAGCCATACGGGCGAGACATTCATGCTCCCTCCACCCGCAATCTGAACTGGCTCTCCCCCGCGAGCCGGAATCACTCGGATTTGACTGGGAGCCGCGTTACCGAGTTGTCTAGTAGTAGTCCAATTAGGGTTGTTTTCAACGTAGGCGATGAAAGCACCGTCGGGTGACCAAGCGGGGGAATGCACCAGGAATCCCGGCCGGTCGGTCAGGACGATCGTCGAGTCGCCGGCGATTGAACTTAGGGAGATCGACGTTACACCCAACTGGACAATCCACTCGTTGTCCGGCGAAATCGCCAGCCGCGAAGTGTGGCCCGTTGTGAAGGCTTCGACCTGCCCCCCAGTGCGCGAAACGGTCACCACCCTGTTTCCCGCACCCAACTCTTGCGTGAACACGATCCGCCGTCCGTCCGGTGTCCAGGTCGTCCCGCGGTGGGAGCCCTCGACCTCGGCACTGAGCGGGAACGGATCGCGGCCTTCGGTGTCCTGGAGAAATACCTTCGTCCGGCCGAGTGGCCCCGCCACGTATGCCACCTCGCGTCCGTCAGGGGAAATCGCCGGATCGATTTCGAGACCCGATGCTCGGGTGACCTGACGGTTGCTCAGTACCGTTACGGTTAACTGGTCCTCTCCGGACACATTCGTCGCCAGCCACACCAGCAATACCACCCCGGTGACCGAAAGCGCTACCTTGAGCCAATTGCGGCGAGTGGTAGCGAGGGCCGTCAGTGGCCTCGTCGTCGCCGGAGTAATCCCGCCGCTCGGCGTGAGGAGGGTTTCCAACTGCGGCAGCAATTCGTCGGCACTCTGCCACCGGTCGGCTGGCTTCTTCTCGAGACACTTCATCACCACTGCATCTAATTCAGCCGATACGTGATCTCTATGCTTGCTTACCGGCTCGGCCTGCTCGGTGACGTGGGCCGCAAGGACCGCTTGCGGAGTGGCACCCGTGAACGGGGCCCGTCCGGTAAGGAGTTCGTAGGTCATCGCGCCAACGGCGTAGATGTCGGACCGGTGGTCGACGTGCGGATCGGCCGTGGCCTGTTCGGGTGACATATAGGCCGGCGTGCCGAGTGCTACTCCGGCGGTGGTCAGTTGATTGCGACCGGTAGCCTCGCTGATTGCTTTGGCTACTCCAAAATCCGTCACCATCGCGTGACGACCTGACAACATCACGTTGTCGGGCTTGATGTCCCGGTGGACCACTCCATGCGAGTGAGCGAAGGCCAGGGCATCGACAACTTCCCGAATGATCCGCACGGCCTCGGCAACGGGCAGCTCCCCTTCTTTCGCG
>CAXMPS010000406.1:0-5870 GCA_964194995.1 uncultured Gammaproteobacteria bacterium
TCGGTGGCCCCCTCGAACGTCACCGTCTTCTCTTCCAAATGAGCGCCATCCTCGGGAGACGTGATCTCCAGTGGCGGTGGTTCCAGATCGGGGGCGACAGTGGTGGTGGTGGAAGCGGGAGCGACAGGCACCACGTGCAAACTGGTCGTTGTGGCAGGCTCGGCTGCGGCCGTCGGAGCGACGGTTGTTGTTGTTGTTGTGGTGGTGGTGGTCGCCGGGGGAACAACTATGGGTGGTGGTGATGAGTCCGTCACCACGGCCACTCCAACCGCAGAGCCGATGGCCAACAGGGCCACAATCAAGACCGGGCGTAGCACCGCAACCAGCGGACGTCGGCGAATTGGCGTCGCTGGTGAGGTCGATGTGAGCGCGGCGACTTCCACCGCTGCTTTCAGGTTGGCGGCGGCCCGACGGGCACGTGCATCGAGGTCACGACTCATCCCCCACCTCCAATTCGAGCTTTCTGGCGAGGGTTTGGCGGGCTCGATGCAGGTGGACCTTGGCCGTAGACGGGCTGCACTCGAGAATCTCCGCGATCTCGGCGATGGAGCGGTCCTCGACATAGAAGAGGGCAGTCGTCTGCGCCTGTCGTTTGGGCAGCTCACGGACCAATTGCCAGAACTCCTCGTCTTCTGGCTCTAGCTCGGGGAGGGCCTGGGCCTGTTGTCCGGCGAGGCGTGCCAGGGCCTGTCTCTCTGAGGCCCGTCGTCTGAACCCTGAGACGGCTTTGTTTGCCATCACTCGTCTCACCCATGCCCCCGGTTTGTCGTACCCGCCGATGCGATCCCATCGCTGGTGCGCTGCCACAAAGGCCTCCTGCGCCAAATCCTCGGCGCCGAGACGGCTTCCCGACAGGGCATAGGCCAGTCCGACAACCTCTCTGAACTCCCTTCGATAGAAGCTCTCGAACGACTCATGACTAACGGCCAACTCCTCATCCCGGGAAACCGGTTCGGGTCTTGTTCCAGCGGTCACGATGTCACACGCATCGGCAGCCTTTCGGGTTTACCTGAGCTTGTCGTAAACCTCGAGAGCCCTTCGAGCGTGTTACGTCGGAGACGGGCTTGGGAGACCGGATGTATCAGATAAGGAGTTTCAGATGCGTAGATGGCTCGTATTGCTCATAGGAATCGCGGCGCTAGCCGTCGCAGGAACGGCCCTGGCGTTGACAGAGTCGCCGGAGAACGGCGACGGGGATGCCGCCACGGACACGACCGTTACGGTCGAGCCCGCGACGGATGTCGAGGCGACCACCGCCACCGTCGACGAACCAATCGAACTAGAACCGATCCCCGACGGAATACTCGAAGACGACGAGAAGCCCGACCTGGTGGCCGATCACGACGAACCAGTGGACGACACACCACCAGCGATAGAGATCCTGCACCCCGATGAGGGCCAGGTTTTCGAGCACAAGGAAGTGGTGTTCGAGGGCACCAGCGAGCCCGGGGCGCGGGTATTCGCCGGGGAGTGGAAGGCCGACGTGTCCGAGGATGGTTCATGGCGCATCGTCCTCTATCTCAGCCCGGGTGAGAACGTCGTGACCATAAAGGCGGTGGACGAGCACGAGAATTACGCCACCGACTCAGTCACTGTGATCCTTCGGCAGTCCGAGGAGCCCAAAGAGGAGCCCAAGGAAGAGCCCAAAGAAGAGCCCAAAGAAGAACCCAAAGAAGAACCCAAAGAAGAGGTCGGGGAGTGGGAGTTCAGTGCCCATCAGCTCTACGGCGAGTGCGGCGAGAATCCGCCATACGACGTGTTCCACGGCACCAGCGAGCCAGGATCCGTCATCCTGGTCGAGTCCGAGTTCGGGAGCGGGAGTACCGAGGTCGGGGAAAAGGGAGGATGGGAGATCAAGGTGATCTTCGAGTCAGCCCCAGTCGGCGAATTCTTCGCCGTCGAAGTCAGCGACCAGTTCGGCAACCATCAAGTGTTCGAGTTCATCCACACCGGCTGACCCGTCACCGGTCCACAGAGAAGGGGTCCCGCATCGTCGGGGCCCCTTCGCTCTTGGGGGAAGGCTCCTCGAAGTATGTCGTCAGTTGGGTTCCTTGATGACGCCGGTGATCAACGTCTGCGAAGAAGGCCTCGGGAGTACTCACCACCTTTGGGTCGTTATCCGACTTATCACGATATATCGTGATACATTAAGGAAGTCTTGAAAGGAGACTGAATTGTCATACGCGATAACACCCCCATGGATCGCCAAACGCCAGATGATGGCGATGGCAGGCCGAAGAGGTAGACGAGGTTGGGGCTACGACCCCCGAGGCGGGTTTCCAATGGGTCCCGGGCCGTTCTCTGGCGGAAGGCCAAAGGTGAGCAGAGGCGACGTCCGCGCCGCCATCCTCCACCTTCTGGCTGAGGCACCAATGCACGGCTATCAGATAATGCAAGAGATCAGCGAACGAAGCGACGGGATATGGCAACCCAGTCCCGGCTCCGTCTATCCCACGTTGCAACAACTCGAGGACGAGGATCTCGTCCAAGCTGACGAGCGAGGAGGGAAGAAGACCTACACACTGACCGACGACGGCAGGGCCAAGGTCGAGTCAGAAGACGAAGCACCCCCGTGGGAGCGTTTTGGATCCGAGGCTCACGATGGGCTCCACTCTCTCCGTGAGACCGGATTCCAGGTCGGCGCCGCGGTCATGCAGGTAGCCCGAGCCGGGTCAGACGCACAGATGGTCAAAACGAGGGAAGTTCTCGAAGAGGCGAGACGAAAGATCTACCAGATCCTGGGAGAAGAAGACCAAACCACAGACGATAGTTCCCGGGGTTAGGGCTTTCGTAGGTATTCGAAGTGTCCTGGGTCCGGAGTAAGCCAGTCGTGTCCCCAATTGAATCCCCAGCTCTCCATCACCTCAATCAGCCTCGGGTCCTGCGCTGACTCGAGGCCCTGAGGTTGCTCTTGATATTGATGTCGAGCGCGGCGCCCCAGGCATGTCGAGATATGTCGATGTGTCTGCTCTCAAGAAAGCATTCGCGGCGGAAAACGGGACAATGATGCCGCTGCGATTGCCAACTTCGCAGCTGTGGAGGCCGACCTGGTCTGGTCTGCAGCACCGGCCGGCATCGGTGTCGGCTCGGGTTGGCTGCTGTGGTCAGAACACGTCGATTGACCGCGCTCTCGGTGGACCACGACGTTTCTTGACCTTTGGGCTGGTCCTTGCTCTACTAGCTCACACAACGCGCTCATCAAGAGCGGTGGAGGGACAGGCCCTGTGAAGCCGCGGCAACCGAGTCAGTTCGGTGCCAATGCCTGCCGATGAGTCCGGCCGAAGGCGGTATTCCCGCTCGCGGCGCTCTCGGAGCGCGTACAAGCGAGAGGAGCAATTCCCTGAAACATCCGTCATTCCTTATCGGGCGATCGTCCCAACACCTCGAGCCGCCTGATTCCCATATGCGTGTGCATAGCGGCGTGCCATGTATGCCCATGTGTACACGCTCAACCACCGACTGCCGACAGGAGAGATCATGACAACAACACAACCATCAGTTAGCAACGGCGTGAATGTGGGGGCTTTGCTCGACGCGCGAGCAGCCTTGGTCGATGCACCCGAGGCAGCCCAGTTCAAGTGGCGCGCCACCACCGAGTGGGTGGACGGCACTCACAGTCAATCAACCATCGAGGGTTTCTTCGGCCTTGGCGAGGAGCAGACACACAAGACGACCTTCAGTTTCTCAGCGGACCACCCAGAGGTCTTCGCCTCCGAGGATCACGGGGCCACGCCAGTCGAACTCGTTCTGGTCGGTCTGGCCAGCTGTCTCACTGCCGGCGTTGCCTCAGTGGCGCAGAATCGTGAGATCCAGCTGAACTCGGTGAAAGCGACGATCGAAGGTGACATGGACATATTGGGCATCCTCGGTGGCGATCCTGAGATTCGCAACGGCTTCAGTGGCATTGAGGTCAATTACAAGATCGACGCCGACGCCACTCCCCAGGAGATTGAGGCCCTGGTTGCCCAATCGCAGAAACGCTCGGCGGTGTTCGACGTGATCACCAACCCGACCAACGTCACCGTCAACGTCAACTGAACGGACACGATCACGTAGCTGTGCGGATTCCAACTGTCGTTATTGGGGCCGGGCATGCCGGTCTCGCGGTTAGCCACGGCCTAGCGGCGCGCTCGATCGACCATGTTGTGCTCGAGCGCGGCGAGGTGGCCAACACCTGGCGATTCGAGAGGTGGGACTCTCTAAGGCTGCTCACGCCCAATTGGCAGACTCGACTCCCTGGTCTCCAATACGACGGAGACGACCCCGATGGATACATGACCATGTCCGAGGTAGTCGAGTTCATCGAGCGCTACTCGTTGGTGAATGACGCACCCGTCCAGACTCACACCCCCGTCGAGACGGTTCGGCGGTCAAACGGTGGTTATGAGGTCGTTGCCAATGGCCAGGTCTGGGAGTGTGATGCGGTTGTGTTGGCCACGGGTGGCTTCAACCTTCCCAAGTTGCCTCCCGTGGCCCGTGACCTGCCCACCGACCTGGTTTCGCTGACACCACTCCAATACCGCAACCCCAACGATTTGCTAGACGGTGGCGTCCTTGTGGTCGGAGCCTCGTCGAGTGGAATTCAGATCGGCGATGAGATCCGACGTTCAGGCAGACCCGTCACCATTGCGGTTGGAGAGCACGTGCGGATGCCGCGTGTCTATCGCGGCAAGGACATCCAATGGTGGATGGACAGAAGCGGTCTGCTCGACGAGAGGTACGACGAGGTCGATGACATTGTCCGCGCTCGACACGTTCCATCCCCACAGCTAGTAGGTACACCTGAGCGGTCAACTGTTGATCTCAATGCGCTCTCCGCCGAGGGTGTTCGGCTGGTCGGTCGTCTCAGCTCGATCGTCGACGACACTGCACACTTGTCCGGTTCGCTGCGCAACGTTTGCAATCTGGCCGACCTCAAAATGGTTCGACTTCTGGACACCATCGACGAATGGGCGGCCGAGAACCCTCTAGACGATGGTGTCGGGCCACCCGAGCGTTTCATACCGACGTACGTTGAAGATGCCCCACCACTGACACTCGACCTCACCAATGGTGAGATCAGGACGATCGTTTGGGCCACCGGGTACCAACCCGACTACTCGTGGCTCGATGTGCCGGCCCTGGATCGCAAGGGTGAGATCCGGCACGACGGGGGGGTCGTTCTTGATTCGCCTGGCCTCTATCGGATTGGTCTGAATTTCTTGCGCAGACGGAAGTCCAGTTTCATTCACGGGGCGGAAGACGACGCCCGTGATCTGACTGAGCACCTGGCCGGCTACCTCGGCTCGCAGGCTCGATCGGTGGCTTGAGGGCCGCTGCCACATGAACCCAAGGAGAGAATCGTGAATGAAGAGCACGGATATGGATTCGCTACCCGGTCAGTCCATGCCGGACAGCGACCGGATCCCGAGACTGGCGCCCGGGCAATGCCGATCTACGCCACCACCTCGTTCGTTTTCGAGGATGCCCAGCACGCAGCCGACCTCTTCACCTTGCAGACCTTCGGCAACCTCTACACCCGGATCAGTAACCCGACCACCGCCGCCTTCGAGGAGCGAGTCGCCTCTCTGGAGGGTGGCCTCGGCGCCGTAGCTACAGCTTCGGGAAAGGCGGCTCAGCTCATCGCCTTTCTCGCCCTGGCAGAGCAGGGGGACCACATCGTCTCGTCGAAGGCACTTTATGGGGGGACCTATACCCAGCTGAACGTCACTCTCCGCCGCATGGGTATTGAGGTCACCTTTGTCGACGTCGCCAACCCCGACGAAGTGGAGGCGGCAATCACGGATAAGACCAAATTGATCTTTGGGGAGACAATTGGCAATCCGGGCTGCGACATTCTCGACATCGGGCTCTACGCAGAAATGGCCCAC
>CAXMPS010000407.1:0-1473 GCA_964194995.1 uncultured Gammaproteobacteria bacterium
ATCCAGTCCTCCAGACTGCCGTGCTGAAACCCGATCCTGGGGAGCAGATTCAACTACACGTACGCCGCGGTTCAGGAGAATCTGAAGATGTTGCTTTGGTACTAGATATTGATCAAGCCCATCTGGATTGGCTGAGAGAAATGTTGAGCTGATCAATGGGCGATATTCGTCGCCGGGCTTGGCTCGAATCGGTGTGAAACCTAATTGCCCCGCCCATAACCGGTGTGGTCTCAAGGGGTGAACGCAACAGTCTTTGGTGAGAGTGTGTCTCTCGTCCGAGAAGGTTGTTGTGGGGAGATTCAGTAAGGCGGAGCGGGTTGAGGTGTGGGATCGGTGGCAGGCGGGTGAGACGACCCGGTCGATTGGGCGGGGAGTCGAGTTTCTGTGCGTGCGTCGCGGCGCTGCCACAAAGCGTATGGTTGGAGCATCGACGGACCGGCGCTCGGCCCTGGGTTCCGTTGAGGGACGGTGGGTTGCCTCGTCGGTTCGGCGTTCATCCGGAGAAGGATGATCGACAGGGAGGCACACCGTGCAGAAACCCATTGCAAGTTTGATGGCTGTCGGGCTGTTGCTATTGGCAGCCTGCAGCACAGCGGAGGTAGAACCCGGCCCGATCACCTCCTTTGAGGACATCGCCGGGACCTACGAGCGCCAAGGCCCCGGTCCAATCAACTTTATCCACTTCTTTGAGGATGAAACCTTTTGGCACGCCTCGTCGAACCGAGACCTGGTCGAGGACCGCCCACCGAACATTATGGAGGCCACGTTCGAGGGGACGACATTGTTTGTGAGGAATAGCAAGGGGATTTGCGGCGAAGACCCCGACGTCGGAGTGGCGGACCCTGACGAAGCCATCTATGAGATTCACCTGCTGGAAAACGGCAACCTGCAGCTGGTCGTCATCGAGGATACGTGCGCGTTGCGTTCGGCCATGTTCCAAGCAGAATACGCGCCCGTTCCGTAGCGCCCTCCCCGAAGCGGTCGGTTTCGACACGATCGGCGTAAGTCTCCGAGGTCCGACGGCGACCCGGCCAGTCTGATAGACGAGTTGGGTCCGGAGGACCGTTCGCGTCGCGGCACGCCGGGACATCTTCGTATGGCTCGAAGCCGTGGAAGCTTCCCCGGTTCCCTAGCTAGCTAGTTGTGGCTGGAGCCACACCAGCACATATCGACACTCCGACCGCCTGCGAGCAGCACCACAAGCCCGCCCATAACCGGCAATATGGGCGGCCCGGCTCGGTCCGACAGGTAGCGCATATGTGCCGATATGCGCTAGCTGATTGGATCGTTTCGACGGAAGGCGAAGCGTCGCTGCAAGCGGAATCTCCAGCACCGCCGCCGCATCGAGGGGTTGAGTACCCCAGAGATCATGCGCTGTCTGAAACGTTACGTCGCTCGCCAGGTCTTCAAAGAGCTACCCCGAGCGGCATGAGAACGTGGGTGGGGTCTGACCCAATGAACCGGCTGACACGC
>CAXMPS010000408.1:0-2482 GCA_964194995.1 uncultured Gammaproteobacteria bacterium
GCTCGGCAAAGGTCTTGCAGCACGGATTGTTCGGAGGACGAGTAAGCGATCCTAAGGAACATCCGCAAGTAACTCTGAAGTTGGCTGCCAACGACTACCGGTGCTCCATGAACGCTCTGGTCATCGATCAGATCTGTGGAGTCGTCAGCAACTGCGCTCAACTTCCGCCGTCCTTGCAGAGCCACGAGTTGGTCTTCACCGGGCAAGGATCGGGACAAGTTGATGTACTGCTGGGAGCCGATGTGCTGGGCATGCTGCTGACCGGAGACGTCAAGCGAGCCCCGGAAGGCCCGGTAGCGATCCGCTACAAATTGGGATGGGTGCTCACGGGACGCGATAAGGACGTGGCCCTGGAGGCGGAGGACACTGTCCAGAGCTGCGTGTCCCTCCTCGCCCCGACACCCGACGCCTTCTGGAGGTTGGATCTCCTGGGAATCGAAGACCCTGGCCGACGCCGCAGCGAACAAGAGCGGGAACTCCTGACGCAGGAGCACTTCGACAACACGACGACGATCGTGGATGGACGGTTCCAGGTCCGATTGCCGTACAAGGAGTGGTACCCGCCGCTGCCCAGCTACCGGAAGGTCTCCGAGGCCCGACTCCGAAGCACGACCAAGCGCCTGCAAGATCAAGGGCTCCTCTCAGACTACGACCGCGTCTTTCGCGAATGGGAGGAGGAAGGAATCATCGAGGAGGTCAAGCCAGTAGACGAGGAAGGCGGGCACTACATCCCGCATCGTCCTGTCGTCAAGGCGACCAGCTCTACCACGAAGATTCGTCCCGTTTTCGATGCCTCTACCAAGTCGAAGTCGACGCCGTCCCTCAACGACTGCTTGGAGACGGGGGAGAACTTGATCCTCCGACTCAGCCGCGTGCTGATGGAGTTTCGGACCAGGGAGTTCGGAGTCACCGCCGACATCAGGAAGGCCTTCCTTCAGATCGGCATCCACCAAGAGGACCGCGACGTGTTGCGGTTCCTGTGGTGGAAGGACCTCGCGTGCGAAGAGATCCGCGTCATGCGTCATCGCCGGGTCGTCTTCGGATTGACTTCCAGCCCCTTCCACCTGGCCGCGGCACTGCGCCAGATCCTGCGGGAGGCCCCGCCGGAGATGGCTGAAACGACGAAGCGACTGGCCCGTGGGTTCTACGTCGACAACGTCGTCACGAGTGTCGACTCGCCGTCACAGCTCAAGAGCTTCAGGAAGGAGACCTCGAGTCTCCTGGCCTCCTACGGGTTCGAGATCCGCGACTGGGAGACGACGACGAAGCTGGAGCCGGCACGCTCACCTTTGCTGGGGTTGGTCTGGGATCGTGTCTCGGACACGCTCGCCTGCGAGACAACATCCCTGGAGCAGAGGCGCTGGGATTCCCCATCGGTGACCAAGCGGATCATCTTGTCTGCGGCACAGGCAGTGTTCGACCCTGTCGGTCACACGGCCCCGGCGACGGTGACCCTGAAGATCCTGCTGCAACGACTGTGGAAGACCAAGCTCGGCTGGGACGACGCCGTGGATCAGACTACCGATAAGGTGTTTCGGCGCTGGATGGCGGACGTGGGGGCACTGAAGCGTGTGAAGCTGCCTCGCTGGATTGGAGTCGGAACCCGCACCCTGCACGTTTTCTCCGACGCGTCGCGCGACGCCTACGCCGCGGTCGTCTTCGTGCGGACCGAGAGCGCCGAAGGAGTACAAGTCCACTTGGTGGCTGCCAAAGCCCGGGTCGCGCCGTTGAGTGAGATGACCATCCCGCGTCTCGAGTTGTTGGGATGCCTCATCGCAACCCGGCTGGTGGACGAGGTCAAGACGACGCCTGACTTCGAGGACGTCACCGTCAAGTACTGGACCGACTCCACAGTGGCGCGAGCGTGGATCCAGAAGGAAGGACGCGTGTGGAATGCGTTCGTCGGCAACCGGGTGAAGGAAATCCGGGAACGGTCCTCACCGCAAGATTGGCACCACGTGGCTGGTGCAGACAACCCGGCCGACCTTCCCTCACGCGGATGCACACCGCAAGCGCTGGTCGACTCCCAGTGGTGGCTGGGACCGCCCTGGCTTCGAGAGGAACCGAAGGACTGGCCGCCGGACGACGCCGAGTTCGAGGACCTGGACGAGATCTACCGCGAACGACGGAAGGGCGCTGATCTCCTTTCCCTCGTCTCACATGCCGGGGTTGAGGGCGACACCCCTCACTGGGTTCTCGGGTTGGGGGAGAGGGTTAGCAGCTTCAAGAAGGTAGTTCGGGTTGTGGGCTGGGTTCGACGGTTCGTCAGGAATCGGTTCGTCAGGAATTTGGGGGGCGGAGAACAGGGGCGGGTGCGCGGAGAATTGTCGGTAGCTGAGCTAGGGGAGGCCGAGGGGGTTCTCTGGAAGACGGTTCAGTGGGAGCAATTCCGGGACGAAATGCTAACCCTGACGGCTGGCGAATGCGTCAACGCGAAGTCGCGATTGTTCGAACTCCGTCCCTTTGTGGGGGCGGGCGGGCT
>CAXMPS010000409.1:0-2181 GCA_964194995.1 uncultured Gammaproteobacteria bacterium
GTTCTCTGGTCCAACAAACGGTCGTTTCGCCTGGAGTCTCCCCGGCAACGAGCTAATGGATCAGTGCTCACAATGGCACGACACCCCACAAGTGCTTACAGAAAGCTGAGCCTCCCCCTTTTTGCCGGTCACGTTGGTTAAGCGGCCTTGGCGGCCTGGGGTTGGGTGTTCTCCCAGTTGATGGGTGAACGGTAGCCGAGGCTCGAGTGCAGCCTTCGGGTGTTGTAACGGTTGGCCCACACGAAGATCGCCCGCCGGGCCCCGGCGCGGTCTTCGAACCGGTAACGGTGCACGAGTTCGCGTTTGAGCGACGAGAAAAACGATTCAGCGACGCTGTTGTCCCAGCACACCCCGGTCCGACCGGTAGATTGAACCATGCCCCAACCAGTGACGGCTTTGCGGTAGTCCCGTGAAAGATATTGGGCGCCCCTGTCGGAGTGGAAGATGATCCCGGTTGTTGCGCCGCCTCGAACGCCGGCAGCCATTCCCAACGCGTCGGTGATGAGCTCGGTGCGCATATGACCGGCCATCGCGTAGCCGAGCAGTCGTCGTGATCCGAGATCGATCACCGTGGCCAGAAACAGCCATCCTTGACAGGTTCTGATGTAGGTGATGTCACCAACCCAAGCAACATCTGGCCGACCCGGGTTGAAGTTCCGACGAACCAGATCAGGTAACGGCGGTGCGTTCTCAGCCGGGATCGTCGTACGAACCTTGGCCGCTTTGTGAACACCAACAATGCTATGTGCCCGCATCAGACGTTCGACCCGCTTGCGGTTCACCAGGTGACCCCGGTTGCCTAGCTCGACAGTCATCCTCGGTGACCCATACGTTTCATCGAACTCGTCATGGATCTCGCGCATCTCCTGCACCAGAGCTGCTTCAACCCGCTCAGCCACTGTTGGACCAGCGGCCCTCCGTTGACACCAGTCGTAGAACGACTGGCGGCTGACGTCGGCGACGTCACACGCGGCGCTGATCGGGAACCCTTCGGCCTTCCGGAAAGCAACCCACCTGTAGCGGGTCACTGCCCCGATTCCTTCACCCAGAAGGCCGTCGCTCGTTTGAGCAGTTCTCGTTCCATTCGCAACCGCTTGACCTCACGACGAAGCTCCGTGAGTTCTGCTTTCTCCGATGTCGTCAAACCGTCACGTTCGCCCCGATCGATGCGGGCCTGGCGAACCCAGTTCCCCAGATTCGTTTCGCCGATACCGAGGCTTCGGGCCACGTCAGCGATCGATCGGTCCTCATCGAGGACCAACGACACCGCGTCAGCCTTGAACTCCTTCGTGAACGACCGCCGCGTTCGCGGCAACTCCTTCTCTTCCATAATTGACATGATTACCTCCTATTCGAGATGACCGGTCAACAGGGGAAGGCTCAACCATCAGCCAATGCCCGTTATCTGGAAGTCCAGATAAGGCCCACTATGTGGATCGTCGGGTTATGTGGAATGGGCGGTCGTTGCTGTGGAGGCGATCGTTCGACCGGGTGGGGAATACGCACTGGGGCGGGTAGTCGGTAGTTGCCGTCTGTCGTCCAGTCCGGCGTTTGTTCGAGTGGGCCTGGGTCGGCCGTGATGCCGTTCCTCGGATTTCCTGTTGTGTTTCGGAGCGGGGGGGTGGGGTTTCTGCATAATCGGCTGGTGTTCTGGCCGAGGGGTTCCTGTCTGACATTCGTTCGGAAAGGAACCGATCATGATTTCAAGGTTGGAGTTGCCGGGGCCGCTGGCGCCGTGGGCTGAAGGTTTTGCTGCGAGGCTTGACGATCGGGGCTACGCCCCGTTGACCATCTACGAACAGCTTCGGGTGATGGCTCAGCTGAGCACCATGTTGGAGCGCGACGGTTTGACAGCCGACGCTGTGACCGATGTGGTGATCATCGGTTTCCTGGCTGAGCGCCGGGCTCGAGGCTCAGACAGCTACGTGTCGGTGAGGGGCCTGGAGCCCATGATGTCGTTCCTTCGATCCGTCGGGGCGGTGCCGGCCAGGGTCGTGCCCGTCCCAACCACTCTAGGCGAGCTTACCGTCGACCGTTATCGCCGGTTTCTGGCCGAAGAGCGTGGCCTGGCTCCCCGGTCGATCATGCAGTGCTGTCTGGTCGCTGATCGTCTCACTGGCATCGGATCCACTTTCGGGGAACGCGTCCTTGAACAACTTGAGACTCCCGACATCGGAGGCT
>CAXMPS010000410.1:0-2179 GCA_964194995.1 uncultured Gammaproteobacteria bacterium
ACCATCTCGAACGAGGCATCGCTCGGCTGCGACGCGCCCTGAAGGAGTCGCCATGAACGAAACCCCGCTCTTGGATCAGATCCGCGTCTACTCCGAGGCACTCGTCGAGGACCTCCCCAACCCGGCAACCAACGTCGTGAAGGCACCGGAACCGCTCGCACCCCTCCCAGCGCAACGCAACCTCGGGTGGCTGGTCGCTATGGCGGCTGCCGCGCTGATTGTGATCCTGGTGGGTGCTGCGGCTTGGCTATCACCACTCAGCGGTACGGCTGTGCCGCCCTCCGGCGAGCCTGCAGAAACCACGATTCCCGTCGCGACCACCGCTCCTGAGGCTGAGGGTGTCACCGAGACCACTGTCACAGCGACCACCGAGGCGACCGTACCGGTGCCGCCCCCCGGTGAAGGACCGAAACTCGAATTCGTGCAAACCGATGCGCCCCGGCTTTTCCAGGACGGGGTCTGGTTCAAAGGTGCGTTGTACGCGATCTCGGGTGATGACCTGTTCCGGTCCAGCGACGGGGTTACTTGGGATCTGCTGCCTGGCTTCCCGGCAGGAGATGGCCGTGAACTCAAGACTGACGGCGTTCGCCTGGTGAGCGCGGCGAGCGCCGTGCCAGCTATTGGCAGCGGGTGCGCCGGAAGCGACGCGTTCTTCGAGGTCAACACATCAACGAACGGCGTTGACTGGACATCGAGCAAGATCCCGTTGCCTGTAGCTGAAGAAGCCAGTGTCGCCGGGTGTTTCCAGGCTGATGTCGGCGAGATGGCGACAGGGCCACAAGGGATCATCGTCACCGGGAGGCTCGCGTTGGTGGTAGGTGGCGGGTTTGGTTCCAACCTGATCGATCCCGATGACGGAATACATGTTGAGACGACGGTCGACCTCGACCGGGGTGTCATCATCGCTGAGTTCTTCAACGAGCCCGACATGGAACCGACAGGCGAGATCGTCGAGATCAGCCTCGACGACGCGGGGTTCACGGAACTCTTCAGCTACATGGAAGCTGATCCCGGTTGGGAACCGCTCATCGAACCGCTCCTGCAGAGCATCAGCAAGGATCCGGAAGGAAGTGTCTCCCGAGGACTCGCATGGTTCAGCCCAGACGGAAAGACATGGCAAGCCCTGGACGCTGCCGGACCCCTGGATGGCGCAAACGGTGCTGGGATCTCCGAAATCGAGGCGACACCGGACGGCTTCATCGCCACCTCTGGTTCCCGTTTGTGGGAAACCACAGACGGTACGGCCTGGACAGAAGGAACCCTCCTGCCTGAAAGAGATTTTTGGAGGTTGGGCCCCCTCGCGGTATGGGCCGGAACGCCGATCTCTTTTTCGAACCAGGGTGTGTGGACGATCGAAGCCACACCACAAGAGTTGCTGCCTGGGATCGTCAGGAACGACATGGACTACTGGGTAGGCGACTTCGGGTTGGTCGGGTTGGTGCCGGAGAAGGGTGGCGGTGCAACCGCGGACGAGATCCTCTTCTCCGAGGATGGAACCACCTGGAACCGCTGGAACCCGCCCGAGCTCGATCCAGAAGCAGGATACCTACATATGGTGGGAATCGCCGATGACTTCGTCGTGCTACAGCAAGGACACTTGGATACCGCCGTCCTTTGGATCGGCACGTTGCCCTGACGAAGCCGCGAGATCGAACGGAGGATGAAAGTGCAGCTTCACCGATTGACGACCGTGGCCGTTGCCTTGGGTTTGTGGCAGCCGCCTGCAGCGGAAGTGACACCGCTGAGACAACTGCCGCCACCACGACGTCGGCCACTACCCAGCCGACTGCTACGACTCAGATCGAGCCGACCACGACGACCACGACGACCAGCGAGCTCTCGGAGGAATCGTCCGCTGCCGCCTTCGATGCGGCGTTGAGAGTAAAGGACGGCTACTTCGCGGCATTCAACGCCGGCGACAGCGAAGCAGTGATGGGCCTGTTCACCCCGGACGCCACTTTCGCATTCCAGCACGTCGGTGATTCGGCTGAGCCGATCTTGCGCGCCTTTTGGGAGGAGAAATTGGTCTGGAACACGGCTCAGGGCACGATCATGACCACGCACGACTGCGTGGTGATCGACGAAGCCCCGGGAGTGGTGACCGTCGAATGTGACCACGGGACTCACGATGCTCCCGCACAGGCTGTCGAAGCGGTTGCTGTGCCAACAACGACGACGA
>CAXMPS010000411.1:0-12016 GCA_964194995.1 uncultured Gammaproteobacteria bacterium
TGTCGGCTGTGCCGCCCTCATAGCCGGAGAATCTCTTCCAATACGGGAAAGGAGTGTCGAGAGCCCATGCCCATCCGGTGTTGTAGTGGTTGTAGGTTGTCGGATCGCCGAGGTTCTCGAGATGCTTCATGTTCTCTTCGAGGGTGTCGGGGATGTTGTTGAAGAAGCGGTTCTCGTTGTAGGTGCCGTTGGGCCCGCCTTCGGCCGAGGAGCCATTGTCTGAAACCACAACGATGATCGTGTTGTCCAGTTGCCCTGACTCCTCCAGGTAGTCAAAAAAGCGTCCGATCTCGTGATCGGTGTACGAGATGAATCCGGCGAACACCTCGGCCATTCGGCTGAAGAGCTTCTTCTCGTCTTCGCCCAGGGAATCCCATGGCTTGACGAAGTCGAGTTGTGGCCAGGGCTGTCCCTCAGGCCCCGTTATCCCATCGGGCTCGCCATGCGGGTTGATTGGCGACAGCGTGGTGTCTTCTGGCAGGAGGCCCATCTGCTTCTGGCGAGCAAGGATCGACTCTCTGATCTCCTCGTAGCCCTGGTCGAATTTTCCCTTGTACTTATCGGCCCACTCCTTGGCCACATGGTGGGGGGCGTGCCCCGCGCCGGGGCAGAAGTACATGAACCATGGTTTGTCGGGGGCGACAGACTTCGAGTCGCGAACGAACCTGATCGCCTGGTTGGCGAGGTCGGCTGAAAGGTGATAGCCATCCTCAGGAGTGGCGGGAGGCTCAACGGTGTGATTGTCGTACGTGAGATCGGGGTACCACTGGTTGGTCTCTCCGCCGAGGAATCCGTAGAAGCGTTCGAAACCTCGTCCGAGAGGCCAGCGGGCCTTCCAACTCGACATATCGGTCTCCTCGCCAGGAGTGAGGTGCCACTTTCCGATTGCGTACGTGTTCCAGCCCCGTTCGTTGAGCACTTCGGAGATCATCCCGTTCTCGAATGGGATGCGAGCCGAGAATCCAGGAAATCCTGCCGAAGCCTCGGTGATGGCGGCCATGTTGTTGCTAGTGGCATTGCGGCCGTTGAGCAGGCTGGAGCGGGTCGGAGAGCAGAGAGCTGTCGTGTGGAAGTTGGAGTAGCGGAGGCCGCTCTCGGCGACGCGTCGCATCGACGGCGCCTCGATTGGCCCGCCCATGACATCCAGAGCCGCATATCCGACGTCGTCCCAGACGATCATAAGGACGTTTGGGGCGCCCTCTGGGGCCTGAGGCTGTAGGTAAGGCGTCCAGTCCTCAACCGAATCGCGGATGTCGACGTTGACGGTGCCCTTGAACTCCTCGGACATGATCTCTCCTGGCTAGGTGTCTCAAATCTCGTCGAGACACTATCTGATCGCACCCATGCGCATGACAGCCGGCGGTTCGGGAGCAACACGACAATTCTTGGAGCACCCGCGAGTCCGATGCGTGCCCCATTCTTATCACCTGTGTGCCAGCCTCTAGATGAGACACAGGAGATAGAAAGATGACTATTGGATGGATCGAGGTCGTGGTTTCTGCGGCGCTCGTCGTTGTAGCTGTGGGGTTGTCGGTTTGGAAAGGCCTCCGGATCGAGCGTTCCATAGTCTGGGCCGCCATCCGGGCTGCGGTTCAACTTCTGGCGGTTGGCGTGTTGTTCCAGCTGATCTTCGATTCCGCCACTTCGATGTTCTGGGCCTCCCTCTGGGTAGTCGCGATGGTCCTGTTGTCGGTGGAGACAGTCAGGCGGCGGGCGAGGCGGATCCCTAGCGTCCGGTTTGGTGCCTTCCTGTCGCTTGGCGGTGCGCTAGCGGTTTCTCTTGGGATCCTGTTCGGTCTCGGAGTGTTCGACCTGGAGCCGGTGACCCTGGTGGTCATTGCCGGGATAACCCTCGGGAACACTTTGCCCGCTGCCGTGCTTGCTGTGGACACCGCGGCCAAGGCCTTCTCCGACAACCCCGAGAGGGTTGAAGGCCTGCTCGCGTTGGGTATGGGCCCGGACGCCGTGAGCCGTTTCTTGACACCTGAGGCAGTTCGGCACTCTCTCATTCCCCAGATCGAGAGAACGAAAGTCGTCGGCCTGATCGCTCTGCCCGGCGCGATGACCGGCATGCTGCTCGCCGGTGCCGATCCGATCAGTGCCGTCCTCGTCCAGATCGTGATCATGTATCTGATATTGGGCTCCGTGGCCATTGCTGTGGTCGCCGTAGTGACCGTCATCGCGATGCGAGCTTTCACACCCGACGCTCGGCTTCGCCCGTGGGTGACACAACAGGTGTGGTCGCGCTAGACACGTCTTCGAGCCGGACCGTTCCTGGGTGCCGGTATATTGCCGACCCACCATCATGACCCGACTCAAAACCTGGGCCCGCTCACTGTTCAACCGCGAAACTCTTCGCGAAGACGCCGTGGCCGGCTTGGCGCTCGGCGTCGTTAGCGTGCCCGATGGCTTGGCCGGTGGTCTGCTGGCGGGCGTCAACCCTGTCTTCGGGCTCTACGGATACATGGTGGGGACCGTCACAGGTGCCTTCTTCACCAGCGCAACTTTCATGGCGGTGCAAGCCACAGGAGCGATGGCGATAGTGGTGGCCGATGTGCCGGCTGTTCACACCGGCGACGATCCGGAGCGGGCGCTGTTCACGCTAGCGGTGCTGACTGGGGCCATCATGCTGGTCGCGGGCCTTTTCAAACTGGGCTCACTGCTTCGCTTTGTCTCCAACGCAGTGATGGTCGGGTTCATCAACGCGGTCGGTGTCAACATCGTGCTGGGCCAGCTCGACAACTTCAGCGGTTACGAGGCTGAAGGGGCGAATCGGGTGGCGAGGGCGTTTGATTTGGTCCTCAACCTCGGCCAGGCCCACTGGCCATCGATGCTCATCGGCGCGGCCACCATCTTGTTGATCATCGTTCTCGAACGAACACGTCTCGGTCCGCTGGGGATGGTTGTGGCGATCATTTCCACATCTGTCGTGGTCGTGATCGTCGGTTCGGAGGTGGCGCAGTTGCGGGATATAACCGATATCCCGGGATCTCTACCGACGCCGGTATTCCCCGATTTTCGATTGATCCCGGTCCTGCTTCTACCTGCTGCATCCTTGGCCTTTATTGGGCTGGTGCAGGGTGCGGGGATATCGTCCAACTTCCCCAACCCTGACGGTGAGTATCCGGACGCGTCGCAGGACTTCGTCGGGCAGGGTGCGGCGAACATCGCGGCAGGGCTCTTCCAGGGCATGCCGGTTGGCGGATCGATGTCGGCCAGTTCTCTGGTCAAGACGGCGGGAGCCAGATCGAAGGCAGCGCTGATCGTGGCCGGACTGGTGATGGCATTGTCGATTCTTGTGCTTGGCGATGCTGTTGGCTATATCGCCATGCCTGCTCTTGCAGGTCTTCTAATGATTGTCGGGTATCGAACCGTCAAACCTGCCGACATCAAGGCGACCTGGAGGACCGGCGCGACTCAGGCAACGGTCATGACCGTGACTTTCTTGCTGACGATGCTTATCCCGCTCCAGATCGCAGTACTGGTTGGTGTCGGGATCTCGGTCATCCTCTTCGTGATCGAGCAATCGAATCGGATCTCAGTCAAGCAATGGATAATCGGAGATGAGGGGCGTCTCCGCGAGATCGACCGGCCCGACCAGGTGGGCCAAAACGAAGTCATTGTCCTTCAGCCGTATGGAAGTCTCTTCTTTGCTTCGGCGCCTGTGTTCGAAGACGAACTCCCGGATGTGACTGAGACCTCTAACAATTCGGTCGTGATTCTTCGGCTGCGGGGCAAGAGCGACTTGGGTTCAACCTTCATGGAAGTCGTGCTCCGCTACGCCACTTCACTGCTGGAGGTCAACAGCAAGCTGATGCTGGCGTACCAGAGCGATCGGGTCCACGACCAGTTGCAAGCGACGGGCGTCGCGGACTTGCTCGGTGAGGAGAACATTTACGAGTCCGATGAGTGGCTGGGAGCCACGGTGACCCGTGCCTACCGGGACGCCGAGGAGTGGATTCGCGAACGGCAGGAGTCCTGAGCAACCCATATCGTCTGGGTTAGGTCAAGAGTCGATGGGTACCGAAGATTCATTGCGGAACCTAGGCCGAGTTCCGATTTGTGGGTACCACCTCCGCCACGAGCCGCTTAGCCTCCAAGCTCCATGAGTGGCAAATTTCTCTCCATTGCAAAAACAAACGCCACGATTCTGTTTGACGCTGCCCAATCCTGGATCGACGGTCGCGTTATCAGGCTCAGTGCGGGAATCGCCTACTACAGCCTATTCGCATTGGTACCCGTCCTCTTGTTGGCCGTCTCCTTTGCTTCGATCTTTCTGGACAGGGAAATGGTCAACGCGGAGGTCGAGCAGGCAATCAGCGAGGTGCTCGGCTCAGACGCAGCGAATTCCTTGCTCTCGGCTCTCGACGATCAGAGGCTGACAAGTGAGGAGGCCGCGATTCAATTGGTCAGTTTTGGCATTCTTCTGTTTGCAGCGACTCTTCTTTTTGTGGCTTGGAAGGAGGTAGTCGATCTGATCTGGGACATCCCCAGGGAGCGCGGAGTAAGGGCCAGTGTGCGGAGACGAGTATTTGGCTTGCTCGCGGTGCTTGGGTCTGGAGTGCTGCTGACGCTCGTCTTGATCGCGGAGGCACTCGTCGCATCACTCGGTGGGCTCATCTCATTCGGGGCCTTCGATCTCCTGATTACGATCACCGGGTCGATCCTGCCTGCCCTGATCGGCGCGGTATTTCTCGCGATCCTCTTCAAGTACACCCCCGACGCCTTGGTTGCCTGGAGATCAGTGTGGCTCGCCGCAGCGGTCACGATGGGCATGTTGGCCGTCGGAGCTTGGGGATACGGGATATACCTGGCGAGCTACGGATGGCGCTCCGCGGCCGGTGTTGCAGGCTCGCTATTCCTCGGCCTTGTATTTGTTTACTACGCGGCAATGATTCTCATGTACGGCATGGAGATAGTGAAGGAAAAGCACATACTTGTCGGGTTGGCTTCGGAGAACCAGGTCGATGGGTCTGGAGCGAGCACCAGCGTTTGAGTCGACCCTGACGACTCAGGTATCGGATGGCGGGCCTATCCTGCGACTCGATCAACCTATGAGAGTCGCCGCCTTCATTTTCTATGCCTTGGCCGTTTTGTCGGCCGCCGTGGGGATCTACTCGGCCTCGGCAATTCGTGATGAGATTGGCCGGTCCCTAACCGGCATCATCGTTCTCTTTGCCGGAGCGACTTTCGTTCTCGTCCTGATGGGCGTCGGACTTCAGGCCATGGCAAGGGAGCGCGAGGACGAGTAGCGGTTCTCGATATGGACGAACCCCTCGAGGCCGCCTGTGCGGTCAATGAGGGGTTCGATTTGATCAGTAGCCGTTTGGGTCAGGCCAGCAGCTTGGCCTTCTGAGCCTGGAACTCCTCCTCGGTGATCGCTCCGGAGTCGCGGAGGGCAGCGAACCTCGACAATTCATCGGCCGAAGAGCTCGATGAAGAAACCGACTCGATGTAGTCGCGTTGGGCTTGCTCTCTGCTCGACGCCTGCTGCACGGCACGCATCTGCATGTCGTCGCCGTTGGCGATCAGGTAGATCAACACTCCGAGGAAGGGCAGGATGATTACGAACAACGTCCATCCCGCCTTACCCCAACCCGAGATCTCGCTGCGGAAGATATCGGCAAAGATCGTTATCAGCAGCCAGATCCATACGAAAAACAGGAAGAACCAGAGCATGCTCCAGAACAGGTCCAAAAGTGGCATCGACGCTCCTCGTCGGTTGGGAAATGAACCGGGCAATGCTAGATCTGCTCGCCGGGTCGTGTCCAAACCAAAATGCACTCTGTGACATGACCTTCTACATTCCCGCGGGAGCCGGGCTCTTCTCGACGCGGTGGCTGGGGTCCAAGGGATATATCCGATTCGGGTTGGGTCCAGCTGGGACAGCGGTTAGGTAGTCTGATTCGGCATGTCGGAGTCCTCCCGGTATCGACTTGATTGGAGCCAGGTCAACCTCCGGGGAGGCCTGAAAACTGTTCTCGTCATCGTTTTGGCCGCCGTGGTCTTGATCCTTTTTGGTGGTCTCGGGATAACCGTTGGTCTCGCAGCCCTCTTCGTCATTTTTGGAGACGGCCCGGGTTCGCTCAGGAGCCGGCTGTTCAACGTGGCCTCCTTCACGGCTGTGGGTTCGGCGCTGGCCTTTGCTGGTGCCTGGGCCGGCACGGATCACCTTGTGCTTGGAAGCTTCCTGGTGGCAGTGGTTGTCTTCCTGGCGACTATGGCCGCAGCACTCGGCAAGTCTGCGGCGGTGCGAGGACTCCTACTTGCGGTCTGGGTGGTTCTTGCTTTGGCGCTCTCCGGGAGCGTCGACACCCCGGCCAGCCTGTCCCTAGCCTTCGCCGTAGGTGGTTTTCTCGCTGGTGTTGCCCTTTGGCTTTACGGAGTGATTCGCCCCGGCGAGTTCTCAGAAGTCGATCGACAACCGCTGATCGCCACGCTGTTCGCTCAACTGCGAGTCCCTCGGGGGGAGTTCGCGGTGATTCGGGGCATTGCAACCGGTCTTGCCACCTACGTGGGAGCTCTATTGTTCCCCGACTTCCCAATCTGGGCTGTCATTGCAGTGCTGGTGATTCTCCAAGAAGAACGGGCTGCGACGTTTCAGATCGGGGTCCTGCGGATGTCCGGAACGTTGCTGGGAGTCGTGTTCGGGTCTGCCGTCCTTCTGGTCGTCGGTGGTAACGAGTTGGCGGTCATCGTTGCTTTCCTGGCCTCGGGTTTCGGGATGATCGCCCTCCAGAAAGTCAATTATGGGGTATTCACTTTGTTTCTCACGGCGATGCTCGTGCTTGCCCTTCACGTCACCGGAGACGACGCCATATACGGTGGAGTTTCTCGGCTATTCGCCACCCTGGTCGGCGCTGCGATTGCCTTCGCCGCGATCCTCATCACCACTGGCCGTCGCCTCGACGTCTAGCTGACCCTTCGGAAGTTTTCTATACCGGGCTCTCCCTAGCAAGGAGACAACTCGGGCGACGACCACGACCAGGAAGATCTGACCGACCAGGGTGTGAACCACGGCCATCGCCCTGGTCAGCTCGGAAGCAGGGGCTATGTCCCCATAGCCGAGAGTTGTCATTGTCACGTAGCTGAAATAGTTGAAGTCGCCGAGCCTGCCATCTGAGATCGTAGGGAAGGAACTCGGATCAGCGACGTAGACAGCTGCGTACATGAGGCTGAAGGCCATCCCAACTGCGAGGTAAGCGGCAATGGCGCCCCACATCGTGGTAGCAGTGATCGTTTCGTGTCTAGCGATACGGCGGATGATCACGGACGGTGTGGCGATCATGAGGATCCCAAGGGCGATGCCCGAGACCACCGCCAGTTCCCTAGGAGAGTCAGGGAAAACAATTGCGGCAACGATCAGTAGGGAGGCGATCCACGAAGCGCGGATTGCCCACCGGTGAGCCGTCGACGCGGCCATTGAAAGGGTGACCGTAAGACCCACGACCGCGGCGGTCGATATTTTCTGAAACGTCTCCGATCCCACTGCCAAGATTGGCACGACGATCAAGATCAAGAGCATGATGACTACTGCCAAGTAGGCATCAGAAGATCTCTCAAAACGCTCCCAGCGCCTGGTGATTGTCGGGGACATTCTGATTCTCTCGGTCGAGCCATATTCACGTTAGAAACGTCAAAGCCCGAGGCCTGGGAATCCACCCACTGTTGTTAGACCACCAGATGACATATTCTGTGGGAACCAAGCCGACTACATTCGGCGTCCAAGAGTTGATCGTCTTGTCCTCTCGAGCCAACTGCACCCAATGACCCTTGTCAGCACCGTTGCCCCACTGGCGGCCTACGCCGTGGGGTTTCAGACCGTCGTCTACATATCCCTACCGGCGCGCCTGAGGACTACTTGGGCACCGATGGTCACGGGCACAATCGGAGCCGTCTTGACGGTTCTGGCCGGGCTCATTTTCGGCTTCGACACTATTGGTTTGGGCGCGGCCGATGCCCCGATAGTGGTGGCATGGGCAGTCGCCACATTCTCGTTGACGGCAATGGTGGGCTGGCTGATGCTGACCAGGCCGAAACTTCGTTCCCAGCTCGCCGACCCCCATCTGGCCGCTTTGGGCCGTTGGCAGGCTGTTAGGCAAATCGCCCTTCGCATCCCGGTCATGACGGCCCTCATCGAGGAAGCATTCTTCAGGGGTGTTCTTCACGCGGCGCTCATGGCCCTTTACCCGCCGTCTGTCGCTCTTTGGGGTGGTGCGGCCCTTTTTGGACTGTGGCATATCGGACCCGGGTTGGACCAAGCTCAAAGAACTGGACGGAGCACTTTTGCCGGAGGAGCGCATGTCGTCCTGACCGTCTTTGTAACAACTATGGCAGGCGCGGGCCTCGTCTGGCTGCGAATGGAGACCGGATCGATCTGGGCCTCCGTGGCGGTGCATGCAGGGCTAAACATGACGATGGCCGTGTTCGCCCGACTTGCGGCTCGGACCGACGTTTCTGGGGACCATCTGCAACCGGTCGAGGTTTGATCCTTTTCCCATAGGCCAACGGGCCGTGCCACCTGACTGGCAGCGAGAGTTGGGAGCGGTTTTCGAGCGGCGCGGCAGCAGGTCGCCTCGCTAGTGAGTAGGTTTCGGCGCAGCTTGCACCTACCGAGGAGTCACTCAATGCCGCTAACCGGCCCCTTCGTTTCATTCACCGTCAAGCTTGCCGATCGGTTGAACCCCATCACCAGTGGACCGGCTGCGCCGTTGAAGGCGGGAGCTGCACTCGACGCCTACGGACCTTCATTGATGCCGAGGTCGTCTATGCACCAAGGGATAGCTGCCGGGTTGGCCGTCCTCGCCGCCGAGGCGATTGGTCTAGCGGTCAATGCGGGTATTCGGAGGGTTGCCCCGGACAGCTCGCCTCTCGCTTGGAGGATCGGGGCCAGAGCTGCCGTCGCCGCCGGCGGGGCCGCCATTGGGCGCATCTCGGAGTTAGAGGACGAGTCGACCGCGAAGGCGTCGTTCCGCAGCGCCGGCCGACTGGTGAGCGTTGCCGCTCTGGGCGGGATTATTCATGAGGTGGGCACAGAAGCGGGATCGAAAGTCGACACTCCACTCGTTCCGATCGTCACCGGTCTTGGTGGTTTCGCCTTTGTCGCGAGCCGTTGGGGCAAGGAGCTGGAGACGCGCAAAGGTGTCATTGCTCGCTGGACCGAGGACGACAAACCGGCAAACCTCGGCACTTCCCTGGCGATTGGTTTCGGTGTGGCTGGCGGGGGCCGGCTGTTCGGGAGGGGATACTCCGCCTCGAGACGCTCCCTGGTGGACTTCTTTGGGCATGGGCCGGCACATGCCGCGATGGGACGGCTGGTCAACAATGCATTGTGGACCGCCGCCGTGACCTCCGCGTACGGTGCCCTGGTTCGCCGCCTCGCCAAACACAACGGAAAGCTCGAGACGAACTACTCGACTCCACCCAGCAGCGAGTACGTGTCGGGTGGACCCAACAGCGTCTCCCCATTTGAGAAGCTGGGCCTGCAAGGCAGAAGATACGTGACCGATGTGGTGACACCGGAGGTCATCGAGGACACGCTTGGTGAACCAGCGAAGGCCCACCCGATCAGGGTCTTCGTTGGCGTGGACTCCGAGCCCATATACGCCACCGGGCGCTCGGAGCTGGCTCTGAAGGAGATGGACCGCCTCGGAACCTTCGAGCGCAAGTATCTGCTGCTGGTGTCGCCCACAGGGACTGGCTGGGTGGATCAAACCATGATCGAATGCGCCGAAATCATGACGAGAGGCGATATCGCCACGGCATGCATTCAGTATGGGCGGGCACCGTCATTCCTGGAGGTGCAGGGCGTGTCTCTTGGTCGTGCTCAATTTCGCCAACTTCTTTGGGGTGTCAAGCAGCGGTTGATTGCTGTGCCTGAGAAGGACCGACCAAAGGTGTTGATCTTCGGCGAGAGCCTCGGTGCGTGGTCGAGCTCAGATGTGATCATGCACCAGGGAATCGAAGGTTTCGATCACTACGGGATCGATCGTGCGTTGTGGTTTGGTCTGCCGGGTCTCGCCCGATGGTCTCGGACCGGCATGCGTGAGGGACGCAACCCGCTCATTCCCGAGGGGACAGTCGCAGCGTTCGATAGCTTCGAGCAATACCAGGCACTCGGCGACGAGGAGAGGGCGAAACTGCGGGCGATCATCGTCGACCACGACAATGATCCCATTGCCCAGATGTCCCTGCGCATGGCGGTGAAGCAGCCCGAGTGGCTCGACGGCAGTACACGAGGACGCGGAGTTCCCGAGTCCATGAAGTGGACGCCAGTCATTTCCTTCGTTCAGGTTCTCATCGATGCCATGAACGCCATGGTCACTGTGCCCGGGGAGTTCAAGTCCTTCGGACACGACTATCGAGCTGATACCGCTGCCTTCGTCAACGCCGGATTCGACCTTCCCTCCATGACAGCAGAGCAGATGGCATCCATTGGTGAAACCTTGGTTGGACTCGAGCTCGACCGAGCGAAGAGAATCAAGGGCGATAGTGGCGAATCCGAGCTCGATTCAATGGAAGTGGCCGTCGGCAACGTCCAGTAGGACAAGGGCCCGCTCGTCGGCTGACGTGCGTAGTTGGGACTTTGGTCAGGTGACGTGCCGTGTTGGTCGAGCCTGTCGCCATTCCCTTGTACCGGGGACCTGGGCCGAGTCTGGACCACACCTCCGACAAGTTTCCTGTTAAGTATGCGAGGCAAAACCAGAACGATTACGAGACCTACGTGACCGAGATCAGAGAAGGACGACCGGAAGCCATGGAGATCGAGTGACTCAAGACCCAGCACCGATCGAACAAGCAGACCTGGATCCCGCGTTGGACGAGTTCCAGGACTACGACGGACCGATTCTCCCTCACGGCGTCGGGTTCGACTGGTCGCAACTGTTTACTCCTGCATCGCTGCGGGGGATGGCGGCCATCGTGGTATCGATCCTGGTGTTGCGGACACCAAGCCAGTCGGCAAAGGCGTTCGCATTGCTGTTGGCGGCAATTCTCATTGCGTGGTCTGTAGGAGGGCTGGCGGAACTTCGGGATCCCGAGAAGCGTTCCGCTCTGGGCGTCGCGCGAGTGACGGTTCTGCTGATTCTTGCCGGGGGGCTGATCTTTTGGCCTCGCTTCACCGCAGAACAGCTAGGGCGTCTCGGCGGTGCCGCCTTGATAGCTGGAGGCCTTTTAAACGGGTACCGAAACTTCAGGTCAGGTGACGGCGGCTCTCGCATCGAGGCTCTTCTTGGATCCATCCTCTATGTGACACTCGGTGCAGCTCTTATTATCTCCCCCAGTGCCATTCTCGGGCTCGCAATCCTTGGATTGAGCATCTATTGGTTTGTCGCCGGAGTGCTGACGTTGATCACCAATGTCCGATTGGATGACCGTCAGATCGAGCCTTCCGGCACTTTCGAGACCTTTCTCGAATGGATACAAACGCGCCCCAATACGGCTGATGATCGAATCCAGTTGTACGACAAGTTGTTCTACGAGGGCGTTCATGGCCCTCGGCGCCTCTCGCGCTTCTTCACCCTTATGGGGTTCGCGACCGCAATCGCTGCGTTCGGCATCATTGGCGACTCGACCGCCGTTGTCATAGGAGCCATGCTCGTTGCTCCCCTGATGACCCCGCTGATGGGTACGTCGTTGGCCATGGTCATGGGCTGGCCGAAGAGGGCACTGATGTCGGGTCTGGTGGCCCTTGGAGGAATAGGTTTCGCCATCGGGCTCAGCATTCTGTTCGGATGGGCGTATGGCCCCGAGATCTCCGCGGTGGTGAACACCCAGGTCGCATCCCGGATCGGGCCCACGCTTGTAGATCTGGTCATAGCGATCGCCGCGGGCGGTGCCGGCGCCTTCGCACTATCTCGGCCTGACGTCTCCGACTCTCTACCGGGGGTTGCGGTCGCCATCGCCCTCGTGCCTCCGCTTGCCGTTGTCGGGCTGATGATCTCTCAGAACAATTGGAATGCTGCATCCGGCGCAATGCTGCTCTTCGTTACCAACCTGGTGGCGATAATCCTTGTCG
>CAXMPS010000412.1:0-2617 GCA_964194995.1 uncultured Gammaproteobacteria bacterium
GACGCTTGATCTCGACGAGTTTGAGTCTCATTCCCGAGTGCACCCAGGACTGGCCAATGAGCTCGTCATAGTCGGCGGCGAGGTTGATTGACTCGATGGGGCAGCCATCGGCGTCGAGCAAGCCGCCCACGGCGGCGAGGAAAATGATCTTCATGGGTTGGACCGCATGGACCAGAAGACGTGTGGCCGAGTCGGCATTCATGTTGACCAACTGGCCTCCTGGGGCGACGCCAAGACAGGTGAGAATCGGGATGGCGCCGGAGCGAACGATGGACCGGAGGAGGTCTAGGTGGACATCGGTCGGCTCGCCGACGAAACCGTACTTCTCACGATCGACGAACCGGGCGTCAAAGGCACCGGTGACGAGGCCATGGGCGGAAACTCCCTGTCCGCGGACGGCCTCGACAAGGCGGATGTTCTGCTCCGTGAATGTCTTTCGGGCAGCATCGAGAACCGCCTCGCCGGTGACTCTGAGACCATCCATCTTGTCGGATTCGATCCCACGTTTGTCGAGCGCCTCATCAAGCTGAGGGCCTCCTCCGTGGAGGACGATCGGCGTCAGCCCGACGGTGTGAAGGAAGGCGAGGGCAGCTGCCGTCTCTTCGAGACGATCACGGAGGACGGCCCCGCCGATCTTGATCACAGCGAACCTGGAGCGATCGAGCTCGGAGAACCGGCGGAGGTAGGTGCGGATCTCCTTGCTGTCGCTCATGTTCGACAGCAGATGAACGATTGTCTGGCGGACGTCCCGATTCGGTGCCATCGGTCAGCCCGCCTCGACCAATCGCTTCATGATGGCCTTCTGGACATGCAGGCGATTCTCAGCTTCGTCGTATGCGAAACAGTCGGGTCCGTCGAAGACACCATCGGTCATGATGAGGTTGCGCCGCATCGGGAGACAGTGACTGACCACAGCGTTGTCGGTCATCGCCATTTTGTCTTCGTCGACGATGAAGTCCTTGTATCGATCGCGGATCGGCTTCTCCGCTTCCCATTTTCCGAAGTAAGGGAGGGCGCCCCAGCTCTTGGCATAGACAATGTCGGCCCCTTCATAGGCGGCCCCGGGATCGTGGGTGATCGTGACCGACCGGCCATTCGCTTCTGCGTCCTTGCTCGCGATGGCCATGTATCGCTTATCCAAGATGTAGTCGTCGGTGGGACAGAGCAGCGTGACATCCATTCCAAACTTGGCCGCAATCATCAAAGCGGAGTTGGCGACCGCGGTGTTGAGTGGTTTGGGGTGGTAGCTCCAGGTCAACACGTATTTCTTCCCGTCCAACCGGCCAAGTCGTTCCTGGAGTGCCATTGCGTGCGCCATCTCCTGGCATGGATGGGTGATGGTCTCCATGTTGATGACCGGTACCTCCGAGTGAGCGGCGAAGGCGTTGAGGATGCGATCCCTGCGGTCCTCCTCCCAGTTCTCGAACCTGGGGAACGCTCTGATCCCGATCAAGTCGCAGTATCGAGACAGGACCTTGGCGGCGTCGCGGACGTGCTCCTCAGCCTCCCCATCCATCACGACACCGTCGTCGAACTCAAGGGGCCACATCCCTCCGGACGGCGATAGAACGATGGCGTGTCCCCCGAGGTGGCGCGCTCCGACATCGAATGAGGTGCGGGTGCGCAGAGAGTTGTTGAGGAAGAGAAGGGCGATCGTCTTGCCTTCGAGTGCATCGCCATAGGGCGACTCCTTGAGCGACCGGGCGTCGTCAATCAGGGCCTGAAGCTCAGGGCGAGTCCAGTCCGAGGTGTTGAGGAAATGCCTCATTCGTGCAGTTTGGTCAAGCCGTTCCGCGAAATCCAAAGCTGCGAGTAGCCCTAATCCATAGGTAGGGCGACTATCGATTGTGGGTCAGCTTCCTATTCGTCGAGGGCGAACTGCACCGAGAGGCTGATCGTTACCGCGCTGGTACCTGGCTGAATTGGGGTCTCGAAGTCACCTTCAGCGGCAGCCAACGTCGCGGACTGATCGAAGAAGAAGGGGACTGGGGGAGCGCTGACGGTTTCGTTGATAGTCACGGCTGCGCCCAAAGTCTGGCCCGACAGTTCCGCAAGCTGAGTGGCCTTGGCCAATGCATCGTTCCATGCGGCTTCTCGGGCGGCCTCGACGAGTTCGCTGTTGTCCTCGATGCTGAAACGAAGTCCATTGACCCTTACGTCGTCGCCTCCGGCGGCGGTGGCGGCATCTATGACCGATCCGGTCTCGGAGACGTCGCGGATCTTGGCACGAACGGTGTTGTTGACCCGATAGCCGATGAGCCGCTCGGAGTCGTTTCGATAGTCGTACTCGGGAAAAATCGAGTAGTTGGTGGTGGTGATGTCGTCTTCGGCGACACCACTGGAGGTGAGTGCAGAAATCAAGTCATCTGCCTTCTCAGCGGCGGCAGCAACCGCCTCGCCAACTGCTTCCTCGAGCACTGAGACACCAAGATCGATCTCAACGGTATCGGGAACACCGGTTACCTCTCCGGTCCCGGAAACCGAGATTCCTGATTGGGATTCCCCGGTATTGACTGTGATATTGGGCTGCGTCGGCTGGGCCTGGCTGCCGCACGCGGCGAGCAAGAGCCCGAATGCTGCGATGCCTACAAGGGTTGACTTTCTCATTCTTCTCCAA
>CAXMPS010000413.1:0-4001 GCA_964194995.1 uncultured Gammaproteobacteria bacterium
GTACTGACGCGAGGGACGGAGGGTGCGAATCCCCAGGTCAAATAGCGTTTTCCCAGGTAGAAGGCATATCGCGACAGGGTACCGTGCCGGCCTTTCAAGCCGGAAACGCCAGTTCGAATCTGGTCGGGACTACTTTGGCCCCCGGAAACTGGCGATGCGAAAGGGTCGCGGACGCCTGTTGGTCAGGCCGGGGTACCGACGCCGCCTGTGCAGCCGCCACCCGGCTCCGGTGCGCTGAGACTGCCGGCAAACTCAGTCACGAACTGCTCAAGCCGGGGATCCTCTGCGCTGTCCAGCTCAAGCCGATAGCCCCAGGCCGTGGCTGTGATTGGTGATTGTTGGCCTTCGACCGGGCTCGCGAGCACCTTCTCAGCTGGCCGTGCCAGCCGGCGTACGAGATCGATTTGGCCGCCTGGAAGGTCGACGGAGTAGGTGATCCAAACGGCCCCATGCTCCAATGAGTGCACCGCGTTCTCCGCATCTATTGACTCCGAATAGAAGCCACAGTTCGCCCAGATCGGTGAGTGCTCGCCTCCGGTGGGGACCTCGTGATCGTCATAGATGTCACCCTCGACATGGGTAGGCGCACCGCCTGCGATCTCTTCTGTGCCCTCCGGAATGCCAGCGGTCGGCTCATTCAACGTGCCTGAGAGGACCACGGCAATAAGCAGAACAACCGCGACGACACCACCGGTGATCGCGATTCTCTTCGGCCATGGGCTGGTGGTCTCGCCGGTCGAACCTTTGGCGAGCCCTCCCTTATCGGTCTTTGTCATATCCCCTCGTCATCGATTGAGAGCGAAATGGTACAAGGATCGTGGATTTGAGCCCCACCCCGTGTCTGCTCACCTGATCGGTCGCCGGAGTCACTGGAGTCGTGTTGGTGGTCCATGAGTCGGCTCCTTCGTCGAGTTCGCCCACGCCAGCAGTTAACCCTCCAGGGAGCGAATCTTTTCCAGCCGGCGGACGTGTCTGTCCTCCCGGTCGAACCGGGCTTCAATGAAGGTGTGGATCAGATCCTCCGCCACTGCAATCCCGATCACCCTCGAACCGAGGCACAGCACATTGACGTCGTCGTGCTCGACCATCTGATGAGCCGTATAGATATCGTGGGCCACCGAAGCTCTGATCCCGTCGAGCTTGTTGGCAGCCACGGAAGCGCCGGCGCCCGATCCACAAACAACTATTCCACGGTCCGCTCGTCCGTCTAGTACGGCCTGAGAGACTGCCGTCGCGTAGTCGGGGTAATCGACCGGGTCTGGAGAGTGGGTACCCAGGTCGTAGACGGCATGGCCCGACTCGGCGAGCCACGCAGACAGGTGCTCCTTGAGGGCATACCCCGCATGATCGGATCCAAGTGCGATTCTCATTTCGGCGGCAGGGTAGCCGTGACCTTGCAGGCTCCGGTGGCGTGGCCGGCGTTTGCCGAGACGAGCGGTAGATTCTCCGGGCAATGTCTTCAATCGTCGTAGAAGGCGGTATCCCGCTTCAAGGCACCGTCGGCGTGCTCGGAGCGAAGAACGCCGTTCTGAAGGAGATGGTTTCGGCGCTTCTCGCCCCTGGGCGCCATCGTCTCACCAACGTCCCGAGCATCGTCGACGTCGAGCTGATGTGCCAGGTGTTGGAGCACACGGGATGCAAGGTCACCCAGGGTGAGCATGAGCTCTGGGTCGTCGTTCCCCAGGATCTCAAGCCCGAAGCCCCCATCGAGCTGGTTCGCCAAATGAGGGCGTCGATTGTTTTTCTCGGGCCACTACTTGCAAGAGCCGGCGTTGCTCGAGTTGCCCTGCCCGGCGGCGATGATCTCGGGCCCAGGGGAATCGACATGCATCTCAGCGGTCTGGAGGCGCTTGGCGCCACCTTCGAACTGGTTCACGGCGAGCTGGTGGGAAGAATTGATGGAAGGCTCAAGGGTGCCGAAGTCGAGTTGGCGTTTCCCTCGGTAGGAGCCACCGAGAACTTGCTGTTTGCGGGGGTGCTCGCGGAGGGGGTCACCACAATCGTCAACGCCGCTCGAGAGCCCGAGATCGAGGATCTGATCTCCCAATTGATTGCGATGGGCGCTGATATCACAGGGGGTGGGACCTCCCTGGTGACTATTCGTGGCGTCGACCAGCTCCAACCGGTTGAGCATGCGGTGGTACCCGATCGGCTCGAAGCCGGTACTTACGCGGTCGCCGGCGCGATCAGCGGCGGTGACGTGACCGTGACCGGCTGTGTACCGGATCATCTTCGGATGGAGCTGCGCAAACTCGAAGAGGCGGGCTGTGGCGTAGAGCGAGGTGACGGCTGGCTTCGGGTCAAAGGGCCGGATCGCCCGTCGGCGGTGGATTTCGCCACTCTCCCCTTTCCTGGTTTTCACACTGATATGCAGCCGCAGATGGTGGCCCTCCTGTCGGTCGCGGAAGGAACCTCCGTTGTCACCGAGAATCTCTACGACTCGAGATTCAAATACGTCGGTGAGCTGGCGCGGATGGGAGCGGATGTGACCACCGAGTCCCAGCACGCCATTGTTCGCGGAGTGGATCGGTTGTCGGGGTGCTCGGTCCTGGCCTCCGACATCAGGGCTGGTGCGGCCCTGGTGCTGGCTGGGCTCAAAGCCGACGGGGTGACACAGATCCACGATGCCGAGCACATCGATCGCGGCTATGAGGATTTCGACGGTCGGCTGCGTTCTCTCGGGGCGAGAATCAAGAGATCCTGAAGGCGATACAATCTGTGGAAGATCCCCATTCAGTTAGGTGTTAGAACCGGCGATGACCGAGACAACTCCAGTCACCATTTCCAGCAGTGTGGCCAACGAAGGCCCCATCGACGAGACCAAGCTGCGCGAGACGCTGGATTACATCCGTCCGGCCGTCCAGGCCGATGGCGGTGACCTTGTGTTGCTCGGATTCGAAGACGGAGCCGTCAACATCCAGATGGTGGGCGCCTGTGGTGGCTGTCCACTCTCGATGATGACCCTGAAGGCCGGCATCGAACGCATTCTCAAGGACCGCGTTCCTGGCGTTGAAACGGTCAACGCCACTGCCGACGCTCCTGGCCTCGACACAGCGGATGTCCCTGGCGGGATCCAGATCCCCGCGCTCTGACGTCCAACGCCTCACCCGGTCCTTATCCTGATCGCCAAATGAGCCAGGTTGTGGAAGCAGTGGTGGGCGGCGATAGACGGGCGCTGGCTCGCTTGCTCTCCTCGATCGAGGCCGGGAATCCTGACGGGACTGTCACCGTCGAAGCTCTCGAAGCATCATCGTCCGCGGCCCACCGCATTGGTGTGACGGGCCCACCCGGGGCCGGCAAGTCCACATTGGTGAGTTCTCTCATCGACGAGCTTCGGAAGCGGGACTCGACCGTATCGATTCTGGCGGTTGACCCCTCCAGTCCCCTCACTGGCGGGGCGTTGCTCGGCGACCGCATCCGCATGCAGCACCACATCGATGATCCGGACGTCTTCATTCGTTCGATGTCCAGTCGGGGCCATCTTGGGGGTCTTGCCGACGCGGCGTCATTGGCAATTCGGGCAATGTCCCATGCCGCATTCGATTATGTGATCGTCGAGACCGTCGGAGTGGGCCAGTCTGAGGTTGAAGTCATGGATCTTGTTGATCTCGTTGTCCTGGTGCTGACCCCGGGCTGGGGAGATCAAATCCAGGCGGAGAAGGCAGGCATCGTGGAGATCGCTGACATTTTCATTATCAACAAAGGCGATCGGCCCGGCGTCGAAGATTTGCAGCTGGCCCTTGGCCAGTCGCTTGGTGCCGGGGCTGGGCCGATTCTGGTGACGACTGCTACAACGGGAGAAGGCGTGGCAGCGCTGGCCGACGCTATCGGCGAGGCCATCAACCGTTGAGAGCGGCCTGGGCCGCGGCAAGCCGGGCGCCCTGGATGCGGGGCGGGCTGCAAGACACGTAGTCAAGGCCAAGATCAGCCACGAAAGCAATCGATTCGGGATCGCCGCCGTGTTCACCGCACAGACCCACGACCAAGTCTTCGTTCGCTTC
>CAXMPS010000414.1:0-1622 GCA_964194995.1 uncultured Gammaproteobacteria bacterium
GACGGTCCGCCCTTTCCCACAGGCAGCCCCCACTACGGGAACCTGCTCGCCGGAGTCATCAAAGACGTTGTGCCCCGCTATTGGACGATGCGGGGCTATCGGGTTGAGCGCCGATTCGGTTGGGATACACACGGGCTTCCCATCGAGATGGAGGTGGAGAAAACGCTGGGAATCTCAGGCCCGAGGGATATTGCCGAATACGGCGTGGCTCGGTTCAACGAGGCCTGCCGTCTCCGAGTCCAAGCCAACACGGAGTCCCGGGAGGTGCTGACCGAGCGAATTGGGAGATGGGTCGACTTCGAAAACGACTACAAGACGATGGACGCCGACTACATGGAGACCGTGTGGTGGGTCTTCAAACAGCTATGGGATAAAGGGCTCATCTATCGAGACTTCAAGGTTCTCCCATACTCGTGGGGGGCGACCACACCGCTGTCCAACTTCGAAGCCAACATGGACTACCGCGACGTCGAGGACCCATCGATCACCGTGCGCGCCGAGGTTGTCGATGCTCGGGGCCCTGTTGAAGTCGGAGACTTTCTCCTGATCTGGACAACCACGCCCTGGACTCTTCCCGGCAACCTCGCCATCGCCGTCGGTCCTGACATCGAATACGTCCGTGTCGACGATGACAGCTCCTACTACTGGATCGCGGCCGAGCAAGCTTCGACCGTATTCGGAGAATCGCCCACGATCCTCACATCTGCAAAGGGATCGGAGATGCTCGGCGTCGGCTACGAGCCTCCCTTCGACTATTTCGGGGAGGAGCGGGACAAAGGCGCCTTCAGGGTCATCCCTTCTGACGACGTGGAGGACGAAGGAACCGGACTCGTCCACATGGCGCCCGCTTATGGCGAAGTCGACTTCTATACCCTTCAGAACGCGGGCATATCAGTGCTGGTCGACCCCGTCGACGGAGGTGGAGACTTCACCGACGAGGTGCCCGACGTCTCGGGAATGAATATCAAGGAGGCCGACGCCACCTTGATCGAGCTTCTCAAAGCAAGCGGCAAGCTGGTTCATTCGGGACGGATCACTCACAGCTACCCGTTCTGTTATCGCACCGGCACACCGTTGATCTACAAGGCGATCCCGACGTGGTTCGTGGCTGTGGAGAGCTTCAGGGACCGCATGGTCGAATTGAACGAAACGGTGCACTGGGTGCCCGAGCATGTCGGATCGCGGCGCTTCGGCAATTGGCTGGCCAATGCACGCGACTGGGCGATCAGCAGAAACCGCTACTGGGGGTCCTGCATCCCGGTCTGGGAGTGCGGTTCCTGTGACGAGCAAACCGCGGTTGGTTCGCTTGATGAACTCGAGGAGCTCTCCGGACTACGGCCTGGCGACCTGCACAAGCACATCATCGACGACATCGGATGGGAGTGTTCATCCTGCGGGGGTTCGATGATTCGGGTTCCGGAGGTTCTGGACTGCTGGTTCGAGTCCGGGTCGATGCCCTACGGGATGTTTCACTATCCGTTCGAGAACATTGACCGATTTGAGGCAGCCTTCCCGGCCAAGTTCATCGCGGAGGGCCTCGACCAGACTCGGGGCTGGTTCTACACCCTGATGGTCCTGTCCACAGCCCTCTTTGACCGACCCGCGTTCGAGAACTGCGTGGT
>CAXMPS010000415.1:0-1336 GCA_964194995.1 uncultured Gammaproteobacteria bacterium
GATGACTACTCGAAAGCGACGTTCGGATCGGTCCGGGCGAGAAGCGTTGCGATCACCGGGCCGGCCTCCGGCGGCGCGACGTGAGGAATATCTGCTGTTATGCTTATCCGGTTGTCTCAGGATGTGTTCGCTGGCGGCGAGCCTTGTCTGCCGACCGCTCACTTTTTCCGGTCAGCTGGTGTGAGCTTGGATGATTCCACCCTGCGTTTGTCCCTGCTTCGTAGAGGGAGCGGTAGGTCGGTCGGTCCTCTGCCTGGACTGCCAGTGCGAGGGCGCGACGGATAGTTGGGCCCCGCCAGAAACGCCGATTGAAGCGGAACGTGAACTCGTTGAGGTAGGCTTGGAGGTGCTTGGGGTCGATGCGGCCATGATGGGTGCCGAGCAACCAAGTCTTCAGGTTCGAGATGATGCGGTGGACGTGAGGCATGTACTTGGCATCCTTGCCCCGACCCTGGACCACTGGTCGGTGGTCATACCCCTGCTTACCGAGAGAGCTGTAGCCCGGCCAGCCGTCGGTGTGGATGAGAGTCCCCTGCTTGACGCTATCGCGAACAAACGACACGAGCGATGCGGCCGAGGCGTCTGGGATGACCTGAAGTCGGACCCGACCCGTTCGAACACGGCCTTTGCCGGACTTCTTATCGGTCCAGCGAACGAGCTCAACAGCGCAAACCACGAGGGTTTTGGTCACGGCCCCACGCCCGGGACGCTCCTCTTCCTCTCCCCCGATGTAGCCCTCGTCGATCTCCACCTCCCCATGCAAAGGATCCCGGCCGGGCGCGACCAGGGCCGAGCGCAGCTTGTGAAGTATGTTGAAAGCCGTCTCATACCGGGATAGCCCGAGCTGGTGCTGAAACTGCACGGCCGAGATCCCCGGTGTCAGACTTGTGACAAGATACACCGCCCAGAACCAAGTGCGCAGACCCTGCTTCGAGCGGTGCATGACGGTCCCCGCCGTGAGGCTCGCTTGGTACCGACAGGCGCGATCAGCGCACTCGATCGTGCGGCGGGCCGCAACGGTGTAACCGCCCACCGAGCCGCAGCGGGGACAGACAAAGCCATTCGGCCAGCGGAGCTCGCAGAGGTACTCCGCGCAAGCCTCTTCGGTCGAGAAGCGCACCGCGAACTCGGTAAGCGTCGTTGGAACAAGGCTCTCCGCCACTCCAGCCTCACGACAAGCCTATCACCCCCCGGCCTCAAGCGACGTACCGGCTCTTCCGAAAGTACGAATTCAGCCGATCCTGAGTCAACCGGATAAGCATCTGTCGTAATTTGGGTTGTTTAGAAACCAATCCATAATCAACCGATCATAGCGAGTGCGGAGGGTCGCCAGTTG
>CAXMPS010000416.1:0-1271 GCA_964194995.1 uncultured Gammaproteobacteria bacterium
CTGCCGGGCGGCACCGGGCGCACCACCGAACCTTCTTCGGTCAAGCGGGGCGTCGGCTACGGGTTGAGTCTCAAGAATCTTGCCTTCTCCGAAGCATTCGACGACTTTGCCGAGGCCCGAGTATTGCTGACCACGGCCGGAGTCGAGGTCCACACTGCTGCGATGGAAGTCGGTCAGGGGTTGGTGACCGTATGTCAGCAGATCGCAAGGACTGTCCTCGGTATTGAGAAGGTGGCAGTCGTCTTCGACGACACCTCGAAGATCGGATCCGCCGGCTCGACCTCGGCCTCACGCCAGACGCAAATGACGGGAGGTGCGGTTCATGCTGCAGCCGTTCAACTCCTCGAGAGGATTTTGAAAGACCACGACGGTGACGAGTTGCGAGACGATGGGGTCTATCTCACAGGTCAACTCGTCGCCACGATCGCGGACATCTGCACCGACGGGCCGATCGAGCAATGGGTCCGGTTTTCCCATCCACCTACGGAGGAAGTCGACAACAAAGGACAGGGGAACCCCCATGCAGGGTTTGCTGTGGCAGCCCATCGGGCGGTGGTCGAAGTCGACGCTGATCTTGGCTTGGTCCGTGTGGTCCGAATTGACACCGCCCAGGACGTGGGCAGGGTGCTCAACCCCGACGCTGCGATCGGGCAGATTGAGGGTGGCATCATGCAGGGGGTTGGTCTTGCCGTGATGGAAGAAGTAGTCGTTGATGACGGTGTAATCAGGAACCCAACTTTCACCGACTACCTGCTGCCCACTTTCCTCGACGCACCAACAATCGAGGCTCGTTTCATCGAAGAGCCCGACCACTGGGGCCCCTTTGGGGCCAAGGGAATTGGCGAGCCTCCCACCATCAGCTCCACACCGGCTGTGGTTGCGGCGATCAGGGACGCCATCGGTAAGGACCTAACCCGCGTCCCGGTCCGACCCCAAGACATCGTCGGGTTATGAGCCCAACAGCACCAACGCCGGCTAGCCCGATTGAGACAGGTCTACCCAGTTTGATTGGCTTCAGTCCTGGCTTCACAACCATGGGCACTCACGCCCCGTGACTCGACCTCAGGCCATTAACTCTGAGTGGTAGCGCTGCCTATAACGCGCCAACGAACCAGAACTCATCGCCTCGGGATGAAGCGTCGTACCGAGCGCAGTAGTGCTGTTCGGCGCTCTTGCGATGCCGATCGATATCACGCAGATTAGGCGCTATGCCCTGGCCAGATTTGACGCTCGCCGGCCCCGGCGCTCGACGTCCCGTACTCGAAGTCCCG
>CAXMPS010000417.1:0-1325 GCA_964194995.1 uncultured Gammaproteobacteria bacterium
CCGAACTAGCCTCCGCAGGCCTGGGACTAGATGAGGGGCCCATAGACGAGTTCGAGACAGACTGGCAGCTCCGCCATCCAGTCCGCGCCTGCAGAGACTTCCCGCTCGCACTCGGCGTTGGTGCATGAATCCCAGGCCGGGGGTGATCAACGTTGGGCTCATTGCAGACGCTGGGGGCGTTGGGCCACGCTCACCGCATGAATTCGAGAGTGCATCCAAAGTACAAGACGAAGTACCGAGTCGGAAACTGGGCTGAGTACGACCGCGCCCTCGTGCAACGAGGTGACATCACTCTGTGGATCTCCACCGACGCGACTGACGCGTGGAAACCTGCGCCGTCCGGTAGACGAGGTGGGCAGAGGAAGTTCTCGGATCAGGCGATCGAAACGGCGTTGATCCTTCGTCTGGTATTCAAGCTGCCACTTCGTCAGGCGGAGGGATTCCTGCGGTCGGTGCTGGTGTTGATGGGTGTCGACCTCGCAGCGCCCGACCACACCACCCTTTCTCGGCGAAGTCAGCACCTCAACATCCAGCTTGCCAACATCTCCACCAACAAGCCCATTCACCTGATCGTCGACAGTACGGGGCTATCCATCGTCGGCGAAGGCGAGTGGGCGGCAGTCAAGTACGGAGGACACGGAAAACGGGGCTGGAAGAAGCTCCATCTCGGAGTAGATCGATCTGGTGTCATCGTCGCCGAGACCCTGAGTGACGGGAACGCCGACGATGCCAAGACCGCTCTGAATCTCATCGATGATGTTGAGGGCGATATCACGAGCATCACGGCAGACGCAGCCTATGACACGCTCGCGATCTACGATGCTTCAGCAGTACGCAGCGCCAAAGTCGTCATTCCGCCGATCAAGACAGCAACGAGATCGCGACACCGAGGCACACTACCCAGTGCTCGTGATCGCACAATCATGAGGGTGAAGGAGATCGGTCGCCGGCGATGGAAGAAGGAGTCGGGATACCACCAGCAAGCCCGCGTAGAGAACACGTTCTTTCGGTACAAAACGATTATTGGCCCAAGACTTCTTGCGCGTCATCCGGAGTCACAGGAAGCGGAGGCGGTGATTGCCTGCAACATCTTGAATACGATGACTTCACTCGGCAGGGCAAAATCCATCGCGATCGGTTCCTGACGAAGGACGCGAAAGGGGAGTTGCCGCCGCGTTCCCATTCATGCACCAACGCCACTACGCGGTGAGGCGCGCCCGACCGCACCACAGCCGTCGATTGTCTCTACGGCCGATCGGCGCGGTTCGGGAGAGTCCGGCCATTTCTTCTGGAGAGAACTCTCTCCGCTGCTTCGCTGCAGCGCT
>CAXMPS010000418.1:0-1665 GCA_964194995.1 uncultured Gammaproteobacteria bacterium
CCGTTACGGGCCCAGCACCTGCGCTTTCTGCGCTGCGAACTCCTCGTCGGTGAGCACGCCCTGGTTGTGCAGCTGCTTCAGCTTCTCCAGCTCATCGGCAGAGCTTCCCGAGCCGGCTGCCGCCACGATGTACTCGCGCTGCGCCTTCTCTACCTTGGCTGCATGGTCGATGGCTCGCTGCTGCATGTCCTTGCCGTGGACGATCAGGTAGACCAAAACGCCAAGCCAGGGCACGACGATCACGAACAGCACCCAGGCTGCTTTCGACCATCCAGACATGTCGCTGCGGAACATGTCTACGAAGACCGTGATCAGCAGCCAGATCCAGATCACCAACAGGAAGAACCAGAAAATCGCCAGCAGCATTTCCCCTAAAGACATTTCATTTCCTTTCGTTGCGTGGCGTCAATCGACGCCGTCGGTTCGCATGGTCGCCCGGTACTCCTTGGGCATGGTGAATCCGATGAACTCCAGTGGGTCGAACGGGAGCTCCTTGCGGAGTTGTTCGAGCGTGTCACCGATGGCGAGGGTCTCCGGCCTGGCATTCTCGATCCCGGTGAACGGGACACCCCGCCCCTTCTCGTGGTCCGGGTATCGCTCCTTCCACAGCAGATGCCTGGCCAGCATCCGGTCCCACTGGCCGCTCGACCAGATCAGCGGCACCAACTGGGCCATGCTCTCGCGGGGATCGGTGATCAGGTCGAAGAACACCGGCGACGTGCCGGTATCTTGACCCTCGGTGATCCAGTGCCGCTTGTACCGGCCCTTGACGGTGGCCCCAAGCTCATCGCCCGAGTAGATGAACACGTAGTCACGTCTGCTGTACCCGTCACCGTTGAACAGCATGGATGTCTGATCCACACCATCGATGACCCTGTCGGTCGGGATGTTCCCGGTGCCGCCGCCGATCCTGGCGAACGTGGTGAACAGGTCGACCTCATGGACGATGTCGTTGACCAGCTGACCGGGAGCGATCGTGCCCGGCCACCAGGCGAACCCCGGCACCCGGACGCCACCCTCGAGGAAGTCGCCCTTCCCGCCCCGGAAGATGGTGTCGATCATGCCGAGCAGGCTCGGTGGGTTGTGGATCATCGGCCCGTTGTCGGCCATGCACACGATCAGGGTGTTCTCGGCGATGCCAAGCTCGGCGAGCTTGTCCATCAGCTCGCCGATGAAGCCGTCGAGTCGCTTCAGCGCTTCGGCAAGGCCCCCGGCGTTCAGTGTCGTTTTGGGCTCCTGGGAGGGGATGAAGCCCAGCGCGTTCGGCCAGTAGGAGATGAAGAACGGCTTCTCGTCTGCCGCGTTCTGGTCAACGAACGCCATCAGCCGTTTCTCGGACTCGAGATCGACCTTGCTGTAGGTCTCGACGTCTGGTGCGCCCCACTCCCGGCTGTACTCGTCCTTCTTGCCATCGATGACCATGACCATGCCGTCGGGTCGCAGCCCGTGCTCGTCGAGCTCATGCACATTGTCCTTGCGCATGTGGGCGGAGCCGGGAGCGATGTTGGCGATGTCGCCCATCGGATTCCAGATGCTGCTGACCTGGTTGTAGGGGAGGAAGAATGCATCATCGAACCCGTGGTGGTGCGGCCAGCTCTCCTCGATGTCACCCAGGTGCCACTTCGAGTAGAAAGCAGTGGCATAGCCCTCTTCTGAAAGCACCTC
>CAXMPS010000419.1:0-1921 GCA_964194995.1 uncultured Gammaproteobacteria bacterium
TTGTTTGCGCTCATGATGGTGATCGCAACCGCTTCAGGAGCCCTGGCGTTTGATCCGCCTGACCATGATGGCGAAAGCGGCCTCACCGGCTTCACCTTCCCCGCCAACCCCGGGTTCGAAGGGCCGAATGGTTTTCCTAATGCGGGTCCGTGGCACGCTACGGATCCCGTCACTAACCCTAACCCTGTAGGTCCAATCGACTTCGTGGACGGCGATGATTGTCCGCCTCCGCCTCCTGGGCCGTAACTCGCCGCTGACACCGTCACCCTGATGAAGGAAGGACCCGTCCCCACCGACGGGGTCCTTCCTCGCTTTTGCCGAATCGTGGCTTCTGGAGCGACTAGCGCATATCCGGCAATATGGGCGGTCCCGCTTGGGATGCCAGGTAGCGCATGTGCCGATATGGGCGGGGTGGCTCGCAGGCTGAAGCTGGCGGTCTCTGGGCCGGAACGCCTGCTCTAGCGGCCCGTGAGGGTGAACTGTACGCAGTCACCTTGGTTCACGAATCCAGTCCCATCGGCACGTGTCACCGTCTGCCAACCGCCATCCTTGCATCCGTCCTTGCTGAGCCTGCCTTCGATGACGAAGAATCCATCAGTGGCATCGCTCGGATCATCGGTGGGGTCCGGATCGCCCGATCCGTCATCTGGGGCGTCGTCGGTGGCATCGCTCGGATCATCGGTGGGGTCTGTCGGATCGCCTGATCCGTCATCCTGGGCGTCGTCGGTGGCCTCATCGGTGTCGTCGGGGCTAGATTGGTCGGTTCGCCCGCCGGTCGATCCATCTTTATCGTTTATCGATCCCCGGTCCTCGTCTGGGTCATCTGCGAGGCGGCCTTCTCGCGGTTCTTCTGGAGGAACCGACAGTGGCGAAGCATTTTCGGGACCGTCAGTACCAGCAATCGGAGCCTCTTGTGTCAGGTCGCTTGTCGGTGGTGAGATCAGCATCTCGGATGTATCGGGGACGTCGCTTGGCTCGACACCAGAGGCGAACAGAGCGAATGCTTCGGCACGGCGCTCCTCGGCGCCACCGTCGCCGATCCCGATCGCCTCCAAGGCCCGATCAAGGCCATACAACAGATCCCCTGGATTCGCTCCATTGGCGGTGTAGGCCATAGCGCCCGACATCATCACCAGTGCCACCAATGCCGCGACCGTCGGCGCCACCCGCTGAATCAGCCGCGTTTGCCAATCCTGAACAGGTGGCTCCCGTTCCGTGGCATATAGCTGGAACGGGGTCAGCCTCGACTCCTGGGCCGTAGCGGCGATGAGGTGGGAGAAAGCAGCGTCGGGATCAGGCACCGCAACGTCCTTGATGGCGCTCACGACGTCGGCGGTTCCATCGAAGGCTTCATCAAAACCCGCCGCACCAGTCAACAGCATCTCCGCCGGGGTCAGCCTCGACTCCTGGGCCGCAGCGGCAATGAGGTGGGAGAAATCAGCGTCGGGATCAGGCACCGCAAGGTCCTTGATGGCGCTCAGGACGTCGGTGACTCCATCGAAGTCTTCACTAAGACCCACCGCTCCGGTCAACAGCATCTCCGCCTGAGCCTCAGTCAGCAGTGGCGCGACCATCTGACACCCCCCCAACCAGAATCATCGACCAAGACAGGCAACACTTTAGCCGGTAGCGCGCATATGTGCCGATATGCGCTACCTAGGGAGTAGTTAGTCGAGGTCGGGGAAGGAGATCCCGGTGAGGATCACTTTCGATCACGCCGTCAGTCCCATGGGTGGACGGGCGTCAGCCGTTGTGCGGCGACCCCTCAGATTCTTCGTCGAAAACCTGGAAGATCAGGTCGAGACGTTTGTTCACTCGGTCTCGCTGCCAGCCTACGCCACCGGTGTCAGTGATGCCGACTGTTTCCTGCACTGGCTGCAGTCGCGACAAAAGCTGACACCCGAACAGCGGGACCTGGTCG
>CAXMPS010000420.1:0-4335 GCA_964194995.1 uncultured Gammaproteobacteria bacterium
CAGACCAAAAGGATGAGTGGCATGATCGAGGTCACCCCAAGTAGCACCACCCTGAACACGAACCGTCCCCGCCCCAGGATCAACCCGTATCCCCTTCATCCGCTCCAAATCGACGACCACACCATCGTCGTTAGTACCGAATCCAGGAACACTGTGCCCCCCACCCCTGATCGACAGGTCAAGTCCGCTCTCAGCGGCGTAGCGGACCCCAGCAATCACATCAGCATCATCCACAGCACCGACCACCACCGCAGGCCGCATGTCGATCATGCCGTTATAGACCGAACGAGCCTCCCCATAGCCCTCATCCCCATCCGTGAAAACCTCGCCCCGTACCTGGTCTCGCAACGAATCCACGGTCGTCTCCTTCAATGTGAAAGTATCTCCCCGGACCACTCCGAACCTACTCTGCCCGGCCGGTGGTAGGGGGCGAAACAGCGGGTTTGCCTGCCGGTAGTGTCACCGCGCGATGTTCGGAGTTTCAGCGGTCAGCCGGGTTCAACAGGCCTTGGATGCAGCTCATGCCAGCCAAGGGTCGCTAAACGCGTTCACCTTCATCGACGACGACCGGGCGATGCAACGAGCCGAGCAGATCGACGCTCGGGTCCAGGCCGGAGAATATGCAGGACCGCTGGCTGGAGTTCCGATCGGCCTCAAGGATCTCATCGACCAGGCCGGATGCACCACGACCTGCGGGTCCGCCTTCTACCGACATGAGGCAGAGACCACCGCGCCCGCCATCGCACGACTCGAGGAAGCTGGAGCTGTGATCATCGGTCGAACCGGCCTCCATGAGTGGGCTTTTGGGTTCTCGTCGGAGAACCCGCATTTCGGTCCGGTGCGAAACCCCTGGGATCCCTCAACTTCAACCGGTGGATCCTCTGGAGGCTCCGGGGCGGCCGTGGCCGCGGGAGTCACCCCGATCAGCATTGGGACCGACACAGGCGGGTCGGTTCGGGTTCCCGCCGGGTTGTGCGGATGCTTTGGCCTCAAGACCACTCACGGACGCGTCCCACTCGAAGGGGTATACCCGCTTGTGTCATCACTCGACACCGTCGGCCCACTGGCCGACTCGATTGACAACCTGGAACAGGCCTTCCGGGCAATGGCCGATGAGCAACAACCTCTCCCCACTGACTTTGGTGCTCTCAGGATCGGCATCCCCCAGCCCTGGTACGAGATGTCACCGACCGACGACGAGGTCGCCGCCGGCTTTGAGGAGGCGTTGGACCGGCTCAAGGAACTCGGTCACCAGGTCCATCCGTTGCAGCTTCCCGACGCGTACCCACCAGGGCTCATCTGGGAAGCCATCGCTGAGGAGGTGACCGATGTTCACGCCCGATTCTTGGCCGAGGGGAAGCCTTATGGCGAAGACGTGGCGGAGCGCATCCGTGATGCTCAGAGAGTCGGATCGGCCCAAACTCTCAAAGCCCGAGAATGGCAGAGCATGATTCGTTCTCGCTTCTCCGACGCGTTCGAGACGGTTGATTTCCTTGTCACCCCCACGGTGCCGGTGATGAGGAAAGAGATCGGGAACGACATGCTCGGAGGTCACCATTATCGGAAGGTTCTCTCCTGGTTCACCGCACTCGGAAACCAGACCCTGAACCCATCAATCGCGGTGCCGCTGACAGGCAGTGGCTCACCCCCGGTGTCCATTCAATTGATGTCCCCGGCCAACTCCGAGTTGAAACTCCTGGGGTTCGGCCGCGCCCTTGAATCCCACGGCGCGATTGGGTTCCGGGTGGCCCCAAGCGGACTCTCTAGCCTGGAGCGCCAGTAAACTGTGAGCAATGTCCACTGGTTGGTCGTTCCTCATGAATCCGAACCTCGATACGCTCAATAACCGCGCCATGAAAACACTGACAAGGATGTGACGAAGTGGTAGATGACATCGCCACAGCAGACCCCTCGAGTGCTCCAACCGAAGCCCTGGACAAGGTCGTAATTCGGTTCGCCGGGGACTCCGGCGACGGAATGCAGGTTGCCGGGACGCGGTTCACCGAGGCCAGCGCCCTGTTCGGGAACGATCTCGCCACCCTTCCTTCGTTCCCGGCCGAGATCCGGGCCCCTGCCGGCACTCTTCCGGGCGTCTCCAGCTTTCAGGTGCAGATCGCTGACTTCGACATCCTCACCGCCGGGGACGAGCCGGACTGCCTAGTCGCCATGAACCCGGCCGCCCTCAAGAAGCATATGGAGGATCTCCGTCAGGGCGGGACGCTGATAGTCAACACCGACACCTTCGAGGAGAGGAACCTCGCCAAGGCAGGCTATGAGTCCAACCCTCTCGAAGATGACTCTCTCAGAGGGTACCGGGTCATCAAGGTGCCGATGGACGAACTGACCAAGGAGGCCGTGAAGGGCTCGGGTGTTTCGGGCAGGAGCGTTCTCCGCTCGAAGAACTTCTTTGCGCTAGGGCTTCTCGCGTGGCTGTTCCACCGCCCGACCGAGCCCACCATCGATTGGGCCCGGAAGAAGTTCGCCAGCAAGCCAGAAGTAGCGGAGGCCAACGTCGCCGCGTTCAAGGCCGGGTATACCTTCGGCGTAGCCACCGAGGCCACGAAATCCACTTTTGAGGTGAAGCCGGCTGCCTTGCCCGCCGGCACGTACACCAATGTCAACGGGAACACGGCTCTCGCTTGGGGCCTGATTGCCGCTTCACAGAAGTCGGGGCTACCCCTGTTCTATGGCTCCTACCCGATCACACCAGCCTCAGACATCCTTCACGAGCTGTCGCGTCACAAGAACTTCGGCGTCAGAACTTTCCAGGCCGAAGACGAGATTGCTGGCGTCGGCAGCGCAATCGGTGCTGCCTTCGCAGGCAACCTTGCAGTGACCGGATCGTCCGGGCCAGGCATCGCTCTGAAGAGCGAAGCCATATCGCTCGCTTTCATGACCGAGCTGCCCCTCATTGTCATCAACGTCCAGCGGGGGGGACCGTCCACCGGCCTGCCCACCAAGCCGGAGCAGTCCGACCTTCTTTTCTCGCTCTATGGGAGACATGGCGAATCCCCCCTTCCCGTTATCGCCGCCGCGTCCCCGTCGGATACCTTTGATGTGGCGATAGAGGCAGCCCGCATCGCATTGACGTATATGACTCCGGTCATCCTGCTCAGCGACAATTCAATCGCCAACGGGTCTGAGCCATGGCTCCTCCCCGACATCGAAGCAATCCCTGACATCGAGGTCCCTTTTGTCAAGCACCCCAACGGGCCCAACGGCACCTTCCTCCCCTACCTGCGGGACGTGCAGACATTCGCCCGGCCGTGGGCGATCCCCGGCACACCAGGATTGGAGCATCGAATCGGCGGCCTCGAGAAGGACGCGATCACGGGCGACGTGTCCTACGACCCCAACAACCATCAACTCATGACAGACACCCGGGCGTGGAAGGTGGCCAACATCGCCAACGACATTCCCGACTTGAGCGTTGATGGCGATGAGGACGCCGACCTTCTGGTACTCGGTTGGGGTTCAACATTCGGAGTCATTCGCGCCGGCGCACGACGCGCCCGCCGGGACGGCCGCAAAGTTGCCACCCTCCATATTCGGTATCTCAACCCGATGGCGAGGAACCTCGGAGACGTTCTCGGATCGTACGACAAGATCCTCATCCCCGAGTTGAACACAGGACAGCTCCTCAAACTGATTCGCGCCGAGTTTCTCCTCGACGCTGTCGGGCTCAACAAGGTGGCAGGAGAACCGTTCAAGGTTTCGGAAGTGGCTGACAAGATCATGGAGATGACCAAGTGACCGCTCCCATCTACACACGCGCAGACTTCCAGACGGACCAGGAGGTTCGGTGGTGTCCCGGCTGCGGCGACTACACCATCCTTGCCTCTGTCCAGCAGTTCCTCGCCGGCCTCAGCCGAAATCGGGAGGAGTTCGTTTTCATCTCGGGTATCGGTTGCGCCGCAAGATTCCCCTACTACGTCAGCACCTATGGGATGCACTCGATCCACGGACGGGCTCCGGCGATCGCTTCGGGGGTGGCGACGACGAGGCCGGATCTGTCGGTGTGGGTTATCACCGGAGATGGCGACGCCCTCTCTATCGGCGGAAACCATCTCATCCACACATTGCGGCGAAACGTCAACCTCAAGATCCTGTTGTTCAATAACCAGATCTACGGTCTGACCAAGGGTCAGTACTCGCCAACATCGGAGACCGGCAAGACAACCAAGTCCTCGCCTTTCGGATCAATCGACTACCCGTTCAATCCGGTTTCTCTGGCGCTGGGCGCCGAGGCGACCTTTGTGGCTCGCACTCTCGACATGGACCGCAGCCATACCCAGAAGATGCTGGAAGCTGCCTACAACCACAAGGGCTCAGCTT
>CAXMPS010000421.1:0-2682 GCA_964194995.1 uncultured Gammaproteobacteria bacterium
CGACGACATTGCGGCGGGTTCGATCACGGGCAGCCTGCCGGGTGATGCTGGCGAGACGGACGCCTCGAATACGCTTACCGACAATGTGTCGGGCGGGGTCGGGGCGCTGACCTATGAGCTGGTTGGCAGCCCGACGGGGACCTACGGTACGATCCAGATCAACGCCGACGGCACCTATGTCTACACGCTGACCTCGCCCTACGACACCTCTCCGGACGCCGACAACGGGGCGAACGAGGAGGAGAACAAAGACAGCTTCACCTACAAGGTGACGGACGCCAACGGCAACACAGCGACGGCGACAGTCTACGTCGACATTGTGGACGACGTACCTGTGGTCTCGGCGACGACCGACCTCATGTTCGCCAACGCGAGCAAGACCGGAACGGGTGTGCTCGACTACACTATCGGCGCGGACGGCATCAGCTACACTGGCACGAACTCCGATTTTTCGGCCATCTCGTTGAGCGGCAACGTGGGCGGGAACCCGATACTCACCCCGGCGGTCACTTGGTCTTCGGAGGATGCGACATCCGCGGTCTTCGCTGTCAGCTTCTTCTATGCGCCAAACCCGATCACGCCCACAAACACAGTCGAGGCCACCGGCACGCTCACCTTCGACAAGGCGAGCGGGACCTATACGGTGTCGCTCGACAATCCCATCGACAGCTTCACGATCCTTACCACCAGCAACACGATCTCCAAGGAGAACTTCAACATTGTTGGACAATCGGCGTCCCAGCCGGAGATCGTGGTGTCCAAGCTGACCGACGAATTCTTCGTGCGGTTCAGCGCTCAAGCAGAAGAGGGCGGCAACCCTGGCGTGGATCTACACACCGAGAACGGTGCCCCGGATCTCACTTTCACGGCGGGCGATCTCTTTGCAGCGGCGCAGTCCTGGGCGAGCATTTCGGGCTCCGAAAATGGCGTCGCCAGTGATACTCTTCAGGCTGGCGAAGTCCTCGACATGGAGTTCTATACCACCAGCCCGGGGGGGGCTGAGTCTCCGCTCCGGGGTGATGCCCTGGCGAGCGGCCTATTCCTCAAGCTCGCCAAGCTGGGCGTTGGCGAGGACTTGGTCGTCGTTCTCAAGCTCGTCGATGCGATCAACCCATTGCTCACTACCACCAAGGTGATTGTGGTCGAATACGCGGACATCTGGGTGGACAGCGAAACCAATCCCTATGGCCTCACCTTCACGGACGGCAGTGACGGCGTTGTGATTATCGAGAGCAACGACTACAACTTCGGCGGCGATAACTGGTTGATCTACGGCGCGCAACTCTTGGTTTCGAGCGAGGACGTGACCGGTACCGCCATCGATCTCAACAGGGATACCGGCGACACTGGCGGCTCGACACTGACAGACGCTCTGGATGCCACGACCAACGACCAGGACGTGATCAAGGTTGTCGATATCGGCATCGTCACCTCGGAGATCGGCACCGAGGACGCCGATCTCAGCTTTGCGTTCACACTTTCCGACGCCGATGGCGATACCACGGCTACCCAAACCCTCGACGTTAAAATCGAGTCTAATGGGGTGTTCATCGGCGACGAATTCGCAGAGTCGATCCACGGCAGCTCCAACGGTGACACGATTAACGGCGGCGGCGGCAACGACATTCTCACCGGCAACGGCGGGGCCGACACCTTCGTGTTTGACATCAGCGTCGACGAAGGCACGGACACCATCATCGACTTCGCTAGTGCCGAGGACATGCTTTCGTTCCTGGACGTAGTGGATGGTGGCGGCAACGACGTCGCGGACGTCAACACCATGATCGACACAATCTCCAATGTCGACGGACACGTGGCCGTGAACTTCAACAATGGGACCACGGTCGAGTTCGCCAACGTGGCCTTCGCGAGCCAGACTTCGATCGACGATCTGGTAAACGATGCGAGCCAGATTTTGGTGACCCACGTCTAAAATTCTCAGGACCGATCCCAAGAGGCTGTAAGTCTCGCCTCGTTCATAGGGTGTGGTCAAGCTCCCAAAAGGATGCGGCCTCCACCCCAGCCCCTTACCTGGTGGGCGCCGGCCTGGGATTCGGGACAGCAACGACGGGCCGCGCGCCGGGTACATTGGCGGCGGGCGCCTATACTGAACTTGACGGCCCAGTATCTTGCTGCAACCCGGACAGCACCTCGCAGAGTTCGGCAGCCTTGTCGTCCACATCCTGTAGGAGGATTGTGGTAGCCGCTTGGCTCGCGTCCTCGTTTGCGGCCACCAAGGTTATGATTGCCGGGAGCGGTCCCGCAATCTCCATGGCCAAACGCTCGGCCGCTTTCAGGCGGCCCCGGCTCATGGCCGCGGCATGTCCGGAAAGGCACCTCAGCTTCGGACATTCTGGCCGAAATGTCCGGTTCACCCCCGACTCCGGACGTAGCTGACCCCCGTCGCATACGGGGAGTTATGACCCAGAGTGTGTAAAAACGTCGACGGCACTCTTCCCGCTCCCTATGATTCTCTCGTGCTTTGGCGGGAGGGTTTGATGAAGCGTTTTGTCGCGGGCAAGGCTTACAAAGCCCGTGCCGGGACGGGCAGACGTCCTGGTCTGAGATCCGTTAGTCCCACATCCTTCGGGCCGTTTCGCAGAGCAATTTCAGCTTCCGCTTTTCATCTTCCAGGGAGAGCTTGTTACCGATGATGGAGGTAGAGAAACCACACTGGGGGCT
>CAXMPS010000422.1:0-4982 GCA_964194995.1 uncultured Gammaproteobacteria bacterium
GGTAGGTGGTGAACAGTTTCACTCCTTCCACTCGCTTCGGGTAAACACGGTGGCATCCACTACTGCCAGACGGAATGAGACCCAACCCAGCTGACTCAATCAGCTCAACCGGTGTCCTCGCCGTCTGACAGGATGCGTGCCACACAGCCCACATCATCCCTCCCAGCCGGTTATGTGCGGCTGAACACATCGGCTCAACCGGCTACTGAGACTCCCTCCTCGCCTTCCAGGGCAGTCAGTGCAAGCTCAGCTGCAGCTTCCGGTTCCGAGGCGTGCCCCTTGGAGTAGTGGTGTTCGAATCCGGCGGCACCTAGTTGTTTGCGGGCTTTTTCTTTGGCTTGATCGTGCCAAACCTGTTCGTAGGGCGGTGCCGGCGCGGCGACGTGGTGGAACCGAATCGATTCCGCCGAACCGAGCAAGCTCGCTGCCTGCTCGTAGTAACCCTTCTCTAGTGTCCACAGCGCCACATGATCGAGGCAATGGGCGAAACAAGTGAGCCGAAAACCCGCCTGTCGGTACAGCTCAAGGGCCTCTATTAGCTCCTGTCTCGCTGTGTCATCTTTGCCATCGAACAGCGAGCGCACCGCTCGGATCTCCCTGGCGTGGGCCTTACTCAATGGAGAGTTGTGTCGGATCCCCCAGCGGTCCAGTTCCGCAGTCAAGAAATCGAGTTGCTCTGGGTCATCACCGAATTGCAACTCCCAAATGCTCAAAATGAACAGATTCAACCAGTATCGCCAGTCCTGTTCGATGTCAGTGTCCATAATCTCGAGAGCAGATGTGAGTAATTCTCTGGAACTCAGAGGGTCTGCTCGGTCCCAGGTGGATCCAGCGAGACATATCCTGGCGAGCGCGTGATAGGGCTTGTTGTCCACCTCCTCGAACAACACCAGACACCGCTCCAGAACCGGGGCCGCAGTCGCGGTGTCGCCTTGAAGCATCAGTAGAAAGCCGCGCTGGGCCAAGACCGGAGCAAGAATGTCCGATCTCACATTGCCCGTCGTGAGGAGGCGATCGATCCAAGCAGCCCCATCCTGCATTGCCGAAGTTGTGAGGAACCTGTCCTGGTCCCCGTTTTCGAGTAGGAAGACGTCGAGAGCTCCCAACATTCTCACACCGGTTTCGGGATCGTTGCTTTCGAATGACCTTTCGAGCACCTCCCGAAACTCGGCGAAGGACCCGCGGACCTTCGCGATCCAGACGCTTACGGCAGGGCCCATCAGGTGCTCTCTGCTCGATTCCGCAAACGAGATGGCCCATTCGGAGTGTGCCCGGGCCGTCATTTCCTGATCCCCAATCTCTGCAAGACGGGCAAGGGCGTACTCCTTCACCGTCTCCAATAATCGATACCGCAGCTCGCCATCGATCCGGATGGTCTCGACTAGTGAACGATTCACCAGATCCGTTGTGATCGCCACGACCTGTTCTTCGGCTAACCCGAGACGTCGAGCAACTGAGATTGCAGCGTCGAGGTCAAACGGCCCGGCGAAAACCCCGAGGATGGCAAAAAGCCTCCTGTCGTCCTCCCGGAGCAAATCGTAGCTCCACCCCACTGCCGCTTGCATCGTTTGGTGGTGAGTCACCTCACTGCGGGACTTGCCCAGTACAGAAAAGCTATCTCCCAGCCGTGACTCGATCTGCCTCAGCGACAGGCCATGGGTCTGAGCTGCCGCCAGTTCAATCGCGAGAGGAAGACCATCGAGACGCCGACAGATCCTCTCGATGATTGCTCTGTTGTCCCCATCAGCACCGAAGCCCGCCACAACAGCTTGAGCTCTTTCCACGAACAGTTGGATGGCATCCGACGCGCCGACATCGACGTCGGGAATCCGCATCGGCTGAACAGCGAATCTGACCTCTCCTGGCAGCAGAACCGGCTCCCGACTTGTGAGAAGAATTCTCAGAACTGGGGCAATGCGGAGCATTTCGGAGACGAAATCAGCGACTGCTTCGACGACATGCTCGCAGTTGTCCAACACGAGCAGCATCTCCCGCGGCTCAATGTGTTGGCCCACCGTGGTGGCGGTCGTTTGGCCGGTGAAGTCCGCTACTCCGAGGGCATCTCGTACCTCATTTGGGACAAGTTCGGGATCGGAAACAGTCGTCAGATCCACCATCCAGACCCCGTCGGCGTGTTTGTCCAGCCACTCCGATGACGCCTGGATCGCCAGCCGCGTCTTGCCCACACCGCCCGGCCCCGTGAGGGTTACCAACCGGTTCGTATCCAGCAGCTTGTCAATGTCGGCAAGCTCGTCTCCACGTCCAATGAAGCTACTGAATGGTTGGCGAAGGTTGGTTCGAGTTGCCTTGTCCGCGACCAGTGTCAGAGAAGGATCCTGGAGTACTAATCGCTCTTCGAGATCTCGCAGATCCTTTGAGGGCTCGATCCCCAACTGTTCGCCGAGAGTCGTACGCGCTGCTTGGTATGCCCTGAGCGCCTCGGCCTGTCGGCCCGATCGATACAAGGCCATCATCTGTTGAGCGCGGAAGCCCTCGCGGAACGGATGCTCGGCGGTGAGGGACTCGAGCTCGGCGACCAGCTCACGATGTCGGCCCCGCGCGAGGTCCGCACCGACGCGCTGCTCGATGGCACCGACGCGCAGCTCGTTGAGACGGGTGATCTCGGTGGTGAGCACCGAGTCATAGGCGTCGACGTCCGCATACGGATGGCCCCGCCACAAGCTGAGGGCCTCACGGAGCGAATTCGCGGTCTCGTCGGGTTCGTCACCGTTGCCCGCCGTGGCGACGACGTCCTCGAAACGCAGGGCATCGATTCGCTCTCGATCGGCGGCGAGGACGTAGCCAGTGCCCTCGGCTTGGATGACGTCGCCGAGCTCACCGCGCAGGTTGGAGAGGTAGGTCTGGATGGAACGGCGCGCCCCCTGCGGGGGATCGTCGCCGTAGACGCCGTCGATCAGCCGTTCGGTCGAGACGGAGCGACCGGCTTGGGCGATCAGCAGTGCCAGGACCGATCGTTGCTTCGGTCCGCCGACCGTGTAACGCCTTCCGTTCTCGGTCACCTCGACGGGACCGAGCACCCTAAAGAACACGTCTTCAAGATAGCGATCCCGGAAATCTACGGTGGCAGTGGAGGAACTCCCTTCCATAGGGAGATCTTGCGCCACCCGCGTCAAAGAGGTGTCAAGGCCGGCCAGTTGCGGCGCAACGCCTTGACACGGCCTTGACATTCTTGACGACTCCTTGACCGGTCGGCCGCGAGCCGCCGACTGCGTCGTCGGATGGTGCGTGCATGACAAACGCACACACCATCATCATCACCCTGATCGCCACCATCATCGGCGTCACTCCGCCGACGGGCACCGATCAGCAGGACGTCGAGCCAGCCCTCGCTCCGTTGACTGTGGTCGGTGCATCGGCTGAGCAGCAGAAGACCCTCGACGACGCACTCTCGCTCTTCGAACAGGCCGGTCTCGAACTCCCCCCGCTCATCATCGAATTCGCCGACACCACCGACTCCTGCGACGGCTACTACGGGCTGTACCGCACAGAAACCGAAGACACCCCGGCCGCCATCACCATCTGCCACTGGCTCCGACTGTACCTGCTCCACGAGCTCGCTCACGCCTGGGACCACCACACCCTTACCGACGCCACCCGGCAGCGTTTCTTGAAGTACTGGGGCCTCGAGGACTGGGCCGACCCCAATGACGAGTGGGGTGACCGCGGCATCGAGATGGCCGCCCACAGCCTCGCCTGGTCCCTCACCCTCACCCACCCCGCCACCAACCCCGACATCCTCCAATACGTCTGCGGCTACCAACTCCTCACCGGCAACCCCCTCCCCAACCCCGAGCTCCGGCTCGACCACTGCGATGACGGCTCCCCCGGAAGTTGAAAGCTCCACATCTAAGGTCCCGGATACGCCGAAACCCTTGCCGGGTCCCGCTACGCCCTCGAAATCTTGGAATGTTACGGAAATCCTCGCAAGCTACGCCGATTAGAAGTGAACCGTCTGACCGTTCTGATGAGAGGGACCAGTAGTGGCCAGTGGAGCGAAGACAAGGCCACAGGACTCATCGCAACCGCCGGTGAAGCGATCAGCCTGTGGGAACACCACCAGCTCGACTCGTTGTGGGCGGTGGCTTCCAGATTGCACTAGCTGTAGTCGCTCCGCTTTTGGTTCTTGTTGGTCTGGTGGCCACCGGTCACGGCATCATGCCCACGTCATCGCCGACCTTGCCCTCCGAATCCAAGACCATGTAGCGGATAAGGAATTTGGTGGCCACCCAATCACATTCCGCATAGGGATCAACTCTGGGCCAGTAGTCGCAGGAGTCATTGGGCGACAGAAGTTCGCCTACGACATGTTGGGGGGACGTCGTGAACACAGCCAGTCGAATGGAATCGACTGGAACCCCGGGTCGCACACAAGTCTCCGCTGCTACCTACGACCTGCTCAGAAATGAGTTCCTCTTCGACACAAGAGCTGAGACTGACGTCAAAGGCAAAGGAGTAATGGAGACGTGGCTGCTAAACCAAAGAAGGCTACCCGACGTCTCACACACGATCGTGCCCGGCCAGGCGAGCAGCCCGGACCACACCCGCACATAACGGCACTTCTGTACGCCTAGATCGGAGGGTTGGTCACAGCCCGGTGGTATAAGTACAGCCATGAATTGGGAAGTAGGCCAGGCGTACTCGATCGAGGCAGAAGGTCCCGATGGTGAGATGGTCTATTTGGGTGAATGATGACTTACCTGGGCGAGCTGACGATGGAGTGGACGGCCCACCAGGTCCACGTTTTCAGAACCCAGAATGACTCCCTCTTAGGTGTTAGAGATGGGGACATCGCCAGTTGGAGTCCGTCTGGCTAGCTGGCTCCTCAACTGATGGTCGCCCGCACATAACGGCGGTGATTTCGAGGGGTCGTTGCAACACCTTTGACGAGGCTTGGCTCTCAGGAGGTGTGTTGTGGAACGGTTGTCTGTTTCTGAGCGTGAGGAGTTGTGGGATCGGTGGGA
>CAXMPS010000423.1:0-4176 GCA_964194995.1 uncultured Gammaproteobacteria bacterium
CTGGTTGCGGATTGTCTGGAGCTGGTGTGGGCCGTCGTGGACATCGACTATGACGGTACTTCTGGTCCGCTGGACTTCAGCGAGAACGGTGAGCCGGGGTTAGGCACCTATGACGTGCTCATCTACGGCGCAGATATGTCCACCGAGAACCTCGAACAGATACAGGGAAGCCCCTAAGGCGATACCTGATCGTTACGAGGGAGGGGCCCGGCGCAAGTCGGGCCCCTCTCCTATGGACGAGTAACAAGTATCAAGTACCAAGTAACGAGTACCGGCATACCTGATACCTGATACCAAGTACCAAGTGGCCGGACGGACGGCTACTTCGTGATCCACTCATCCACTCACTTCCGACTACTGTGCCCGATCCGGGGCTGCGTTTCCGGCAAACCCCGACTGGCTATGAGGGAGAACTTTCAATGACGGATGAGATACCGGGCGGCGATCCTGTTGATAGCAGCGCCAGCTGGACACGATTCTTGCCGTGGATATTGCTCGCCATCCTTGGTGTGGTGATCATCGGAGCTCTGGTGTTCAACCAAGACGACGACGGAGATGCGTTGACGTCGACGACGACGACCGCCGCAGAAGAGACGACGACGACCGCCGCAGAAGAGACGACGACGACGGAGGCGGTGGAGGAGACGACGACGACTGAGGCGATGGCTATGGAGCCGATTTCTTTGAATATCGGTTCGATTTTGCCGCAGACCGGCGGGTTGTCTTCGATTATTGATGCGTTGGAGCAGCCGTTGTTGATGGGTCTTGATGAGATCAACGCGGTGTCGGCGGGTTTGTTGTCGATGGACTTTGTCGATTCGGGGACGGATGGGGCGATTGCGTCGACGGCGATTGATCAGTATTTGACTGGTGATCACAACGCGATCATTGGCCCGGCGTCGTCGGGTGTGGCGAACGCGGTGTGGGACAAGGTGAATACGTCCGAGATGCTGATGTGTTCGGGTTCGAGCACGGGTTCGGTGTTCAGCTTGCCGGCGTATAACCCGTATCACATCCGGACCGCACCGTCTGATGACATTCAGGCGCCGCTGTTGGGCAACATCATCGTTGGTGATGGGTTCTCCAATATTGCGGTGATATGGCGGGCCGATGACTACGGCGTTGGGTTCGGTGAGAAGCTTGCCGAATCGGTCGCGGATGCTGGGGCGACGGTGGTTATGGCTGAGGGCTATGACTTCGAGCAGACGTCGTATACCGACCTTGCCCAGAGCATTGTTGCTTCTGGTGCCGATGCGTTGGCGATGATCGTGTTTGCCGAGGGTGGCCAGATCGTCCTCGACCTCGAGGGTGCCGGCTGGACCGGTCAGATCTATATCGCCGACGGGTTCGTTGACAATGTCACCGCGGACGATGTTGGTGGCAGGACGGATCTGGTTGAGGGTTTCAAGGGAACCTATCCGGCGTTGGCTCCCCTTGATGGTGAGGCGACGTTCGTTGACCGGTTCGCGGCGTTTGCTCCTGAGGGGACTCCGACGATCTTCTCGGCGCACATGTATGACTGTCTGGTGACGTTGGTGCTTGCTGCCCAGCAGGCGCAGAGCAACGACCCGACCGACATTGCTGCTGCGACGATTGCGGTGACTCGGGACGGGGAGAAGTGCAATCTGGTTGCGGATTGTCTGGAGCTGGTGTGGGCCGGCGTGGACATCGACTATGACGGTGCTTCTGGTCCGTTGGACTTCAGCGAGAACGGTGAGCCGGGGTTAGGCACCTATGACGTGCTCATCTACGGCGCAGATATGTCCACCGAGAACCTCGAACAGATACAGGGAAGCCTGTAGAAGACAAGTAGCGAAAGAGCCCCCCGGCATCCGCCGGGGGGCTCTTTCTCTTAGTACCAAGTATCAAGTATCAAGTATCAAGTACCCGGCCTACCTGATACCTAATACCTAATACCAAGTACCTAATACCTAATACCTAATACCTAATACCTACCTACCTGGCACGCCCCAGCGTGCCAAGGTACAAATCAATCACCTTTGGGTCGTGGAGGAGCTCGTGACCGGTGCCGGTGTGGGCGTTGGTTCCCTGGTCGAGCACGTAGGCCCGGTCGGCGATCTGGAGACAGCGCCTGGCGTTCTGCTCCACCATGATGATCGACACCCCGGCATCGGCGATGGTCCGTACGCGGTCAAAGACCAGGTCCTGAGCGATCGGAGCCAGACCCGCCGAGGGTTCGTCGAGGAGCAGCACCGAGGGGTCCATCATCAGTGCCCTGCCGATGGCCACCATCTGGCGCTCCCCGCCCGAGAGGAAGCCGGCCTTCTGCTCGGCTCGTTCCTCCAGCAAGGGAAACAACTCGCTGACCGCAGCCACGCGCTCGTCCCAGACCTTCGGGTTGAGATAGAGCCCCATCCGCAAGTTGTCCTCAACGGTGAGCGACGGGAACACATTGGCCCGCTGCGGCACATAGCCAACGCCGCGGCCGACGAGATCATGCGCAGGCAGATTGGATATGTCTTCGCCCCGAAGGGTAACGGTGCCCGAGCGAACATCGACAAGGCCGAACATCGACTTGATGAGGGTCGACTTGCCCGCGCCGTTGGGCCCGATGATTCCGACCAGCTCGCCACTGTCGAGGGTGAGGTTCACACCGTTGAGGATGTCGACACCTGGCAGGTAGCCGGCGGTGACGTCGTCGGCCATGAGGAGCGTCTGAGCCTCGGTCGTGTCGGTCACGATGCCGCCTCGCCGTGCTCGGCGCCGAGGTAGGCATCGATGACCGCCGGGTTCCTGGCGATGACCTCCGGGGGACCCTCGGCAATGATCCGGCCCTCGGCGAGGACCACCACCCAATCGGAGATCTCCTGCACCACATCCATGTCGTGCTCGACGAACACTACGGTCTGGCCCGAATCTCTAAGACCGGTGATCTGACCAAGCAGTGACTGGGTCAGAGCAGGGTTGACCCCGGCCATGGGCTCGTCGAGCATGATCACCTCCGGCTCGACCATCAGCGCCCGCGCCATCTCCAGCAGCTTGCGTTGGCCACCAGAACAGCTGCCGGCGTACTCGTAGGCCATGTAGTCGAGACCAAACCGTTCCAGGAGCTCCATGGCCCGTTGTTCGTTGGCCTCCTCCACGCCGCGCCATCTCCCCAACATCGCTCCTCGCAGCGCCTCACCCGGCTGACCCTTGGCCGCCACCAGCATGTTCTCCATCACGGTGAGCCGGGACAGTGCCTTGGTGAGCTGGAAGGTGCGGACCATGCCCCGCCGCGCCACCTGGAACGACGGGATGCCGACCAGCGGCCCACCGTTGAGCTCCCAGGTTCCCTCGTCGGCCTTGTCAAAGCCGGTGAGCAGGTTGAACAACGTAGTCTTGCCGGCCCCGTTTGGCCCGATGATCGAGGTGACCGTGTGGCGCTGGATCTCGAGATGGTCGACGTCGACGGCTTGCAGGCCGCCGAACGAGCGGCCCAGCCCGTCGATGGTGACCACCGGATCGGGCTTGGGAACCCCGGGCACCGGTTCGATGACGGCCTCATCGTTCACTGACCAGCTCCTCCTCTCGACTGCCCAGGATGCCCTGGGGACGGAAGATCATCAACAGCATCATGGTCACCCCCACGAGGAAGAGCTTGATCAGGCCGGCGTCTGCCGGGGTGAGGATGTCGCCGACGAAGCCGACGTTGGCCTGAAGCTGCACCATGAAGCTGTCGATCGCGAAGAACAGGAAGTTGAACACCACCGCCCCGAGCACCGGGCCCAAGATGGTGCCGGCACCGCCGAGGATGACGATGACGTAGATGATGAAGGTGACTCGAGGCGCATACGAGGCCGGGGTCACGTTCTGTTGCTCTATAGCCAGCAGCATGCCGGCGACGGCGGCGATCCCACCGCCGATCATCAAGGCCTGCAGCTTGTAGACGAAAGTGTTCTTGCCAAGTGAGGCGGTGGCGTCTTCGTCCTCGCGAATGGCCTTGAGCACCCGGCCCCACGGGCTGTTGATGAGCCGGGCAATGAGGAAGGTAGTCACCAACACGACGCTCCAGCTGACCACGATCATGAACAGCGTTCTCCCGGTGACGACGAACCGGCCGAACCCATACAAGGTTCCGACATCGAAGGGGTTGAGCTCGAAGAAGCTGTTGGCAAATCCCTGGACCCCAAACACTCCTCCGGTGACGCCCTCTGCCCACGACGACCGGACGAG
>CAXMPS010000424.1:0-3973 GCA_964194995.1 uncultured Gammaproteobacteria bacterium
TGTCGGACAGCGGGCTGGGGCTGATCGTCTTCGAGATTGACGGAGAAATGGCCAAGGCACTGTTCAAAGCCACTCTCGCACTGCTCCTCTTCAATGAAGCGGCGACAATCAGACTCTCCGACCTCAAAAGTGACAAGGGCCTGGTGACCAGACTGCTTGGCATCGCCATGCCCCTGGTCATTGCGGCGGGGGCGGCCGTTGCCCTGGTCCTGTTCGACATCTTGAGTTTCTGGGAGGCGGCGATCGTGGGTGCCATCCTCGCCCCAACCGATGCGGCACTGGGGGCCGGCGTGGTATCGAACCATCGGGTACCGCCGAAGATCCGTCGGGGTCTCATCATCGAAAGCGGGTTGAATGATGGTGTCGCTCTTCCCCTGGCTCTCGTTTTCACTGCTGCTGCCCTCGCTCAACTCGGAATCGACACCAAAGGCGACGCCTTGACGTTCCTCCTCGAGCAAGTGGGACTGGGAGTAATAGCCGGAGTAGCACTCGGTGCGGCGGCAGGGTGGATCATCCAGAAGGCCGTGAAGGACCAGTCAGCAGGAGCCGATTGGGTGAAGCTCTCGACTCTCGCCACTGCACTGCTGGCATATGCCGGCGCCGAGGCTATCCATGGCAACGGGTTTATCGCCGCCTGGGTCGGCGGTCTTGTGTTCGGCCACATGGTTCACTCGACTGCGCCACACTTTGATGAGTTCGGGGAACGACTCAGCAAGCTGCTTACTGTGCTCAGCTTTTTCGTCTTCGGGGCGATCATGCTCGGCCCTGCGCTTTCCTCGATCACATGGCAGATGGTGGTATTCGGCTTGCTCAGCCTCGCTGTATTGCGGCCGATCTCGGTTGCATTTGGGATGATCGGCTCCAAACTTCGCTGGCAAACAATTACCTTCCTTGGCTGGTTCGGCCCTCGCGGGCTGGCATCGATCATCATCGCCGCGCTCGTCATCAAAGAAGCCGGCCTGCCCGGGGACGACATCATTGTGACAATCACAACCGTCACGGTTGCCCTGAGTGTCTATCTCCATGGCATTTCGGCTGTGCCCGGCGCCGACCGCTACGCCGATTGGCACGATCGACAAACGTCGAGCGATCACAGTACGTGAAGCGCCTGAGCGCGATTCTCGCGCTGGGTTTGGCTGGGGTCGCATGTGGATCGGCTGTGGAGCCTCCGGCATCTTCGACGGAGCCAGTGGTTCCCTCCACCCTGGCCACGGCTACCACTAGGACAACACCCGCCACTTCCGTGATTGGTGACCAGATCCCCGGGATGTCGATCTGGGCCCTGGTAGACGGCAACGATCTCGCCGCCGAGCGCATCAACCTGGTGTTTGCCCCTTGGGGCTGGGAAAACCAAAACGACTTCATCGACTTTGTATCCCGGGCGCTTTCCTGGTCTGGAGATGCCTACCTTGTTGACGACTCGGGCCAGTTGATCGATGAGCCAACGGCGGCATTCGATGCCGGTCTTGGCGTCTTCGCTATCGAGCCCTGGCGCTCAGCCCGAAACCAATTCAACGTCTGGTACACAGACGTCGAGCCCGAAACCCCGGTAGCGTGGCTCAACGAAGGTGACGATCCGTTTCGGATAGTGGACAAGACGGTCGTGACAGTCGCACTCGATGCCTTCCGATTCAACTCAGAGCTGACTTCGGTCTCCGGTTTCGACACAGTTTTCACCGGTCCCGAGCCACCGATCCCACCGCTGACTGATGATCCGTTCGCCAACTCCGTGGTTGTGATCGATAGCTCATATCCCGCCGAAGGAGCGATCCACATTCCCCACGAGCTTGGGCACGCCCTGTTCAATCTTGCCGATGAGTACGTAGGAGAGGAGTTCGGTTTCGACGGGCGGGCTGACCTATCGAGTTGGCCGACATGCGCCGAGGATCCCCAAGAGGCCGAGGATTGGTGGGGCGACCTCACCGGTGACCTCGATGACATGCTCGACATCTGGGACGAAGAGATGGACGAAGCCGGGTTCCCGCTCGGCGATCTCCCAGCTTGGAAGGAAGACATCACGGTCGGAGCCGTCGACGGCGGATGTTATGACGTTCCTGGGAGCGTTCGGGCCACTTGGGATTCACTGATGAATCGGAACATCCCCGTATTGGGCTCGGTCAACCGACGTTGGGCCGAACAGATCCTTGATCTCTGGGAAGGACAGCCACGTTCATAGGTGGGCCCCGGGTTGACTGGCGGGAACTGCGACGCAGACCGGTCTACTAGATCTGGCCACGGGCCACTGCCCAAAGCCTCCCAAAGTTGTCAACCGACATTCGTGACGCATCTGCGATCGCCGCCGGCGAAAGGCCACCCGCATGAAGTGGGAGTCTGACTCTGAGAGCGCCGGGCATCGCCAGGAACTCCAATGGCTGCTCGAGAACAAGCGCCTCACCGTCAATACCTACTTCTATTGGTTCGCCAGAATCGACCGTGAACGTTGAGTCTGTCCACTCCATCAACCCCCGAAAGCGCGCTATCTGACCGGCAGTCTCGAGAGCAACCATTTCGGCGACATACGAAGGGTCGTCGATCCTCATGGTGACTATGCCGAGGAGCCCGGAATCCATTTGGGCCCTGGTGGCCCGCCCCCCGATCTGGGTTAGCTGATAAGGGTTGTTGGAGACCAGGATCACGTGCGCTGTCGGATAGCCGACTCCATCCGGTCCGTCGAACCGAAGGTCGAACGACTCGGCCTCCGGTCCGAGTAGATCCGGCAGCATCGCAAGAGCTGTTTGCCTCTTGGCTGCACGGTATTCGTCGGACTGGAGGACCCGTGCATATACGCCCAACGACACATTGTTGACGAAAACCCGGTCTCCGACCTTGGCCAGGTCGATCCGGCGCTCCACAGCATCTGTGAAAGCGTCGAGCGCACCAACGACGTTGGTCCGGTCCAAACCGAGATCCTGGGCGAAGTGGTTCCGGGTGCCGGCGGGCACACACACGTAGGCGACATCGCTCAGCGAGGCGACGCTCGCAACCAGAGCTTGGGATCCGTCGCCCCCGGCCATCCCAAGGACATCGGCCCCTTCCTGGATTGCTGCCTCGGCGAGCCGCCGAAGGTCATCGCCTGGATTGAGGACGACTGGCTTGATTCCGCGGCGACGAGCCTCTCCTTCAAGATCGAATTCAGCGACCTTGCCACCGCCTGATCCGGGGTTCATGATCAGAACGCCGTGTTGAGCCGGTCCGACGACCGCTCCGGCCAGAGCGCTCATCTCGAGGGTCATGGCGTCAAGACGCAATGCGTACCTGGCTGCGTTGGCCCCTAGGTAAACGAGCCCGCCCATGAGAAGAATCAACGCCACATCCAAAGGAACGTCGATCACCAGGAGAACCATCAGAATGAGCGCACCGGCGGCGACGGCCCAACCAACGAAACGCGTCCATCCCCGTCTGGTGATCGCTACGAAGACGGCGGCAGCTGCGATAGAAATCTCAAGGATCGCGATGATCAGCCGGTCGAGGCTCTCATAGAACACTCCCACCGCCGCGAGCAGCGCAGCAGTAAAGAGAAGAAAGGCAGCCCTAGCTGCCCACGGTCGTCTCCTTTGGCGATCCGACATTGGGGCGAAACCATACCCTGGGCCCATCTGACCATCTCTCTCACAATCGTCGCCGTAGAGTCGAGCAACAAGCCACAGCCTGATCGACATGGAGGAATGGTGACCAAGGCGGCCGACACCAAGAAGACGCCTCTTTGGAAGCGGCTCCTTCCGACTGCGATCACAGTGGGGATCGTTGTCTACATCTTTGGGTGGGTACTCCCGCAGTACATCGACTACGAAGTGGTGTTCCGTGAGATAGGTGCGATCGACGCTCGTGAATGGATAATCCTCGTAGTTGTTGCGAGTCTGCGGCTACTCGCTCGGGGATGGATCTACATGACGGCCCAGCCCGGGATGACAACAAAACAGGGTCTTTCTCTCTACCTCGTCTCGAACACTATGGCCATGATCCCGCCGGGTGG
>CAXMPS010000425.1:0-4737 GCA_964194995.1 uncultured Gammaproteobacteria bacterium
ATAACTACTGCTATCGCGGTCTCCGACGTCGGTGCCGAGGGGCTCGGATTCGCCATTCCGGTCGACATGGTGGTCGGAGTCGCCAACGACCTGATCGAGATGGGCGAGGTGAGACATGCGCTCCTTGGGGTGGAGGGAACAACTGCATTCGCCGAGGAGGCCGGGGCGCAGTATCCGGCCGGCGTCCTGGTCAGTGAGATCCTCGCCGACTCCGCCTACGAGCAAGGAGGCGGCCATGTGAACGATGTGATCGTCTCCCTGGACGATGTGCCCATCCGCACCCTCGACGAACTGCTCACCGCGCTGCGAATGCGTCGCGCGGATCAGCAGGTGGTCATCGCAGTGATCCGGGCCGACGCCGACTTGGAAATCGACGTGACGCTAGGGAGACTCGACTCGTGAGCGACGACCTGTTCTCGAAACTGTTCGAGCTGTTCGATCAGCCGGGACCGATCAACTGGAAGCTCGCCGCCGAGGTGGCCCGGCATCTTGCCGGCGAGCGTGAGCCGGTTGAACCATGGGCCGCCGAGGAATACCGCGAGCTGGCTCGCCTCGCCGAGTATCGCATTGAGCAGTCTGCCCCTTTCCGGATTGAACCGGCCCTCGATGTATTGCCCCTCGATGGCCGGGGCTGGACCGACAAAAACCTCGAGTCCTATGCGAACCTCGTCGAACCCTTTGCCTCCTCCGTGGCGGAGGGGCCCGCGGCTCCACTCATGGCCCAACTCGCTCCGGCCATCATCGGACTTCAGGCCGGGTCACTCGTTGGAACCTTGTCCACGTGGTCGATAGCCTCGTTTGACGCAGGTCTCCCCCAGCAGCCCGTTGGTCCTCTCTCACTCATAGTGCCCAACATCGCAAAACTTGGCTCACCGGCCGGCGCCGACGAGAAGGAAGTGCGGTTGTGGGTTGTCGCCAACGAGGTTGCCTTCCGAGCCGTCTCACAGCTCCCGTGGATCCACGATCACCTCGACACGCTGACATCCGTCTACGCCGACGCAGTAAAGATCGATCCGACCAAGCTGGGGGGAATGATGGCCATCGGATCCGACCCCGCCGCCATCCAGGAAGCCATCGAGGAAGCCGGAGGCGTCGAAGGCCTACTCGGGGGTGAAGAGGCCGACGGACCAAGAAGGGAGTTGGAAGCCTTTCTTGGAGCGATCACCGGATGCGCCCGTCTCATCGCTCGACGGGGCCTGGGCGAGCTGGCACCGAGTTTCGATGCGATAACGGCTGTGAGAGACAGCCAGCGAGACACCGAATCGACTCGCCAGCCCATCGGAGTCGGGCCTGTACCGGCCGAAGCCACCCAGCTCGGGGACAAGTTCAACCAGGAAGTCGAACAGCGCTACGGGGAGGACGCCCTCGAGACCTTGTGGTCCGACCCATCGCGGATGCCGACAGCGGCAGAATTGAGGGATCCGACGGGTTGGGCGGCAAGGGTCCTTCTCGGGGGCTGGAGCTAGGAGTCTTCCGTCCCCGCCTCTTCTATCCGAACAGGCTCTTCCAGACGTTGCCCAGCCAGCCGCGACGCTCCGGAGCCGGCAGACCTGTCAACACGGCCTCATGCATGTCGGGCGGCAGGTCGCCGATCATTGCCAGCCCGCCGGACAGGGTCTCCCAGACATAGATGACCTGCCCGGGCGAGTAAGACACTCGATACACGCCATGGTCAATCTGGAACTGACTCGCCTCATCGAGTGCCACCACCGACGGAGTCTCAAATATTGCAAACGAGAAGAACCCGTCCGAGTAATAGCCGAACGCGAAACCGTCTTCGTCGGAGTACACATCGAGACGACTGAACCCGGCCAGGTCCTCTGGCAATTCGGTTTCGACATCGCTCCGCAAAAGCCGATTGTCGTTATCCACTTCGACCATTTCGATGGTCGGCGGTGTCGGGTTGAAGGCGATGAAACGCCTTTCGCAATAGACCTCGCCGTCCCCGACAAAGGTCAAAGCCTTCAGGAGGGCCCCCGTCTCGTTATCAAAAATCAGGCGAGCACGGAGCGTGTCACCATCTCTCATCTCAAATTGGGTTGCTCTTCTCCCGAGAAACGCCGCAGGGGTGCCGTCGTCGACCGTATAGCGCGGATCAGCTGGATCTTCGCTTGAATCCAGTTCGGTGCTGGAAACAACCGAGCCAGCCTGAGAGAGCACCCAACCGCCGTATCCGGTCGTGATCTCCACGTCTGAGGATACGGGCGCTGCGACATGAAGATCGCCACCACTCTGGCTCAGGCGCACAACTGCGTCGGCAATTCCATCAGGATTGGAACAGGTGATTATCTGTTCGGCCGAATACGACGCCTCGTGGCCTCGTTCGAGAAGCTCTTCCAGATCGGACGCCATTGCGCTTGCCGGGATCATCACCAACCCCACTGTGAGCGCAACGAGCTTCCTCATCCACCCACCTGGACGATCTCGGGGACAACCACCTTGGCCGGCCCGAATGCCGGATCTAGCGATACTCTGGCTCCGAACCGGCTGTTCAGATCGCTCACCGTGACCGACGTGGGAGCAGGGGTGAGGAGGGCAGCCACAGCGATCACTACGGCCGCGGTAGCTGCGGCGGCTCCAACGAGAAAACCTCGATTTCGGCGCAGAGGAACCACCACGGGGTCCGCTTCGGACACGACGCCGCCAGGCAACTCCATCATCGGGAGAGAGCGGACGGCGGTCCTCACGTGCTGAGTGGCCTCGAGTTCGGCAGCGCACTGCCCGCACGCGGCTAGATGATCGAGCAACCGCCCCACCTCGTCGCGGTTCAACTCACCATCGAGATAAGCGCTGATCAGCACACTCGGGTGGCTCATGTCAACAACTCCCGAAGCAGCTTCCGGCCACGGTGAATCCGGCTGCGGACTGTCCCCACGGGGGCGGCGACGGCGGTAGCGATCTGCTCGTACGACAGGCCCATGACGTCGCAAAGGACAACGGCCTCTCGGAACTCGAGTGGAAGCTCGAGAAGGGCCTTTTGGATGTCGTCCCCCAGCGTGACCCGTTCGTACTCGACATCGGCCGGAGGCGAGGTTGCGACATCCCAGCGATCGATCTCTTCGGGGAGCGGTGAAGTCGGACGCCGATTCTTCCTCCGTACCTCATCGAGGAAGGCATTCCGAGTGATCCGCCAAAGCCAGCCTTCAAAACTCCCGGGTTGATAGGACGCAAGACCCTTCTTGACTCTAAGGAGGACTTCCTGGACGAGGTCGGACGCGTCGGCCTGGTTACCGGTGAGCCGGTAGGCGAAGTTGTAGATCTTCCGTCCATAAACACGCGCAACTTCTTCCCAGGTGAGCGGGACGGACTCCGTCATGGAGACCTAGTGGAACAACGCCATACAGAGCGCTTGGGTTCCTAGTGAACCGACTAGGTGTCCGCGCCGGGCTTGTCCGGAGGCGGGGCCTCCGAAGTCTGTGTGTCCGCTGCTTCTGCGTCTGGCGCTGCGTCTGGCGTTGCGTCTGGCGCTACGTCTGACGCTTCGTCTGATGCTTCTTCTGACCCATCTTCGATGCCCTTGCGAAATTCCTTCGCCGAGGCTCCCAATGAGCGCGCCAGGTCGGGGAGCTTTCTCGCGCCGAACACAAGAAGAACAATCAGCAGAATTATCAGCAGCTCTTGTCCTCTGAGACCGAACAAACGATCCTCCTTCTACAAACATCTTACCGCCGGGATCCAATACCCGACAGGGGCTATCCCAATGCCATTGAGTCGATGAACCGTTGGACCCGTTCCCTGGTGACAAAACGAATCCTCGGTTCGATCCGCTCCACGTCGTGGATCAAGAAGGGCCCGTACTTGTCGGTGATCAGAATCCCTCGCTCGGCACCCGATGTTCCGAACTCCACACTGAACTTTCTGATAATGGTTTCGTCCAGTTCCGGATGGCTTCCGGGGCCATGGATCACCGTCCTTATGAAGGTTCGGCTGCCCGCTTTGGTTGCTATGTAGGTGCCTGGCTCCGCCTGGGGCGACAGGCTGTAGTCAAAGAGCCCGAGCAAGCCGAGCACAAAGTCAGGTCCGTTCGCCGTTTCCGGATCGACGCCATGAGCCCTCAGCCCTCGCTCCAAGCCCTTGGGGACCTTGATCTCATCGCGGAGCGGCCCAAGATCGTCGGTTGGCACATGAACGGCTGTCCCGAACTGCACCGAGTGATCAGTCTCGAACTGGCCGGCGAAGGGGTCCTTGGCAATATGGCTCAGCTTGAGTGCCTCCGCTGTCACAGGAGGCGGCAGCTCACCAGGCGACGGCAGTTCCGCGCGACCGACCTCCCTTGCCTCGCCCATTCCCGCGAGAGCGACGACCTCGGTCACATCATCAATGGGAAGACTGTGACGTTTGTCCCGTAAAACCTCAATTGCTTCGTCGACGAGAATCTCGTTGAGGATCTCATCGACCTCGGCGGGCAGAGGGACATCAAACGTAACCTGGGCTTCGTTCCCATGCACGTGGAACTCGCGTACCGGAGCGCGCCGGACCAGCGGATCCGGCTCTGGTTCGGGCGCTTGGTTCCGTGACTTATCGTCTGGATCCGCCTCACTGGCCCGCTCACGCTGTCGGCGCAAGAACGTCGCGACACCCGCGAGTACGACTATCGCGATGATCAGTGGAATCAGAACGTCCAAGGCTTCCCCTTCTTTGCTTGTTGAGGAACGATATTAGGTGGATTCGTCATTCACAGAACCCGTGCCCTCGGCTTCAATGTCGGCCAGGGTGATCTCGGCAGTTGGCTCGTCT
>CAXMPS010000426.1:0-1611 GCA_964194995.1 uncultured Gammaproteobacteria bacterium
AGGAAGATCACCCCGAACAGCGAGAAGAAGGCGATGCTGATGGCAGTCGCACCTCCAGAGAATCTTGGATTCCGGAAATAGTTGAGATTCAACATCGGGTATTCTTCACGCCGCTCGATCCAAATGAAGACGGCGCCAAAGACTGCAGCGACGGCGAACGAGGCGATCACGAGTGTCGAACTCCAGCCCCTCGCAGGTCCTTCGATGATTCCGAAAACCAGTGCCGTGACCGCAACAAAAGAGGTGAACGCACCCTTGAGGTCGAGAGGAGTTGCCTCAGGGTCACGACTCGCCGGCACGAAGAAGTATCCGAGAATCAATGCCGCGATCACGACCGGAATGTTGACGAGGAAGACAGCTCCCCAGAAGTAGTTCTCGAGAAGAAGCCCGCCAACGATCGGCCCCAGCCCTATTCCGAGACCGGCAACTGCCGCCCAGATCCCGATGGCCTTGCCCCGCTCTTCCCTTGGAAAGACGTCGGTGATGATGGAGAGTGTCGCCGGCATGATCATGGCCCCACCGACACCCATCAGTGCCCGAGCCCCAATCAGTTCAGCGGCGCTGGTGGTGAAAGCGGCGTAGACGCTGGCGAGCCCAAATACGACCAGACCGGTGAACAGGGTGCGGGCACGGCCGAAGCGGTCTCCGATCGCTCCCATGGTGAGGAGCAGTCCGGCGAAGACCAGCACATAGGAGTTGACCATCCACTGCAACTCCGAAGCAGACGCCCCCAACTCTCTCTGCAGCGTGGGGAGGGCGACGTTGAGAATGGTGTTGTCCAGCCCGATGATGACAAGGCTGAGACTGAGGACACCAAGGGTCCACCACCTCCTTTGGTACTTCTGCTCCGCAGATATCCGGGCCATTACAACTCCTCAAGCAAGTGACTATCGAACAGTGGTGAAGCACTATAGTACACTACTGTTGTATAGCGCAACACAGATGTTCTGTATATAATGCCATCACCATGACCACCACCCCCGATGTCGATCCCCGCATAGAGCGCACCCGACGTGTTGTGCTCGATGCCGCTGCCGAGCTGATCGGTGAGTGCGGGTTCGGTCGTGCGTCGATTGAAGCGATCTCAGAACGGTGCGGGGTGGCCCGCTCCACCATCTATCGCCACTGGCCCGATCGGGCCGACCTGCTCATGGAGTCGGTCCGTCAGCGAATGGGACCACGCCACGCAGCGCCCACCGGAAACCTGCGAGTAGACCTCATCGCCATCTATCGCCATCTCGGGGCCCTGCTGAGTGGCCCCGACACCGGTCCAATGGCAGCGCACTTCGTCGCCGAGTCGAGGACGGACCCCGAGATCGCCGCCCTCCACGCCAAGCTCACAGCAAAACGCCGCGCGGAGATCAGCGGACTGATCAAGGCCGCCAGTGACCGGGGAGACCTGCCCTCCGGCACCGATGCTCTGCAGATGGCCGATGACCTCACTGCCGCGGTCTTCTACCGGGCTCTGATCCGACACGAACCGATCGATGACGAGTGGGTGGAAGCCCACGTCGATCGTTGGATCTCGCACTACTCGAACTGAAAGCCTTGAAATAGAGCGATTTCCACCACTACCACCGCAGACTGATCAAATCTGAGCCAAATAGGCTC
>CAXMPS010000427.1:0-1372 GCA_964194995.1 uncultured Gammaproteobacteria bacterium
GATCCTTGAGCGGATACGACGGTTCGCGACCCTCCCGCAGCGGGGATCACCGATATGACGGTGCCGATCGCTCATCAACCGAGTCAACAGCGAGGCACGTGGGATGTCACTCCCTGCAGATCACGTGGAAGCGGCCCGCCCTGGGCTTCTGGAGCGGTCCTTTCGCCTGCGTCACGACTCTTTTCGATGCAGATGTCGTCCGCAAGCGAGCAGATTGGGAGTGTGTGTCGCGAGCCGGGTTATGCTGGAGCGAATCGGCCCGGCGATGGAGCCGGGCGAAGGTCAAATGGGGAATGTCGGTTCACCCAACGTGATGGAGCAACCCATGAGTGATCCCTTTCTCCCGCGCGTCGGCGGAGTCATCAGCGCCGACATCGCCGTTCCCGAACACGAACGTGAATTGAGCTTCTACTCACGTGTTCTCAGCACGGGTGAGAATCCGCTCTGGCGCGAAGATCTGATGAACAACCTCGGCGTGCCGATCATCGGCTTGGGCGCGCGCAGCGCGGAATATGCTGATCTCCCGCTCCAATGGATGCCGCACATTCAAGTCGCCGATGTCGCAGCCAGTGCGGAATGTGCGCTGGACTTGGGCGGAAGAGAGCTCTACAGAGACGACGATAGAAGGAGCCAGTGGGCGGTGCTACTCGATCCGAATGGGGCGGCGTTCGGGATCATCCCAGTCGTTTCTGCTGACACGCTCCCCCCCACTGAAGGCGCCGCTCCGCGCGACGCTACGGCTTGTGCGGGACGGATCACCTGGCTTGACCTGACGGTCTCCGACGCCTCGGCAACTCGTGAGTTTTATCGACAGGTCGTTGGCTGGTCGGCGCAGGACGTCGAGATGGAGGACACAAGCGAGCGCTACGCCGACTACAACTTGCTTGGCGATGATGGAAACCCGGCGGCTGGAGTCCGCCATGCGCGCGGCGTGAATCTAGGTCTGCCACCAATCTGGTTGATCTCCCTCCCCGTTGGCGACCTCGCCGAGAGTCTCCGTCGTGTACGGGAGGGAGAGGGCAAGGTCATCAAGGTGACACGGGGGATCGATGGGGAGTACACACATGCGGTTGTTCAGGATCCAGTGGGGGCGTACCTGGCGTTGGTGCCGGGATAGGGATGGTGCAACGGCCTAACAAGGCGTTGTGACGTAAGTCGTAAGTACCCATGTCTACGACCAGGCCTTCGGGTCGAAGCTCTACTAATAACGCAAAGGTCGTACAAGGTGCCACCTCTCGAGGCGAGACGGTCATGTGGACCAATGGCGTCTTGTGTCATTGCTGCACCAGGAGTCCACTGATCTGTCAGTCGAGTCATCGTTGGGACCTGACCACGGCCGGCCCGATGCTCCTCGGTTTTTGGGGGGTGCTCG